>JACTVF010000121.1 GCA_019695435.1 Methanoregulaceae archaeon
ATCCTCCCCCACGTGTGCGCCGTTCAGGACGATGGCGCCCATCCCGACCAGCACCCGATCGCCGATAGTGCAGCCGTGGAGGATCGCCCCGTGCCCCACGGACACGTCGCACCCGAGTGTTGTGGGAACCCGGCGCTCGTGTGGACGACGCAGTTGTCCTGGATGTTCGACCGGTCGCCGATGGTGATCCGGTCCTTGTCGGCCCTGATAACCGCGCCAAACCAGATGCCGACATTTTCTCCCAAAGTAACCCTGCCCGTCACTGTTGCATTGGGCGCGGCAAAGAGCGGTGCGCCTGCGATCCTCCCATCCATACCCATAATACCATAGGAACTTAACGTACAGACAGCATGAAGGTTATGGTAGGGGGTACCTTTGACCCGCTTCACGACGGCCACAAGCGACTCCTGACCCGGTCCTTTGCGCTGGCCGGGCCCGAAGGAGAGGTCGTGATCGGGCTGACGACGGATGCATTTGCCAGCAGGAAGACGCACCCGATCCACCCGTTTGCCGAGCGCAAAGCTGACCTTGAAACATTTATCACCTTCAGTATCATCGCAAAAGCCGAGGAGAACAAGTATGCAACGCACTGGGAGGTTGTGCCGCTCAGCGACCGGTTCGGCTCGGCGCTCGATGCAGATTTTGACGCGATTGTCGTTTCCGAAGAGACGCTTCCGGTTGCGGTTGAGATCAACAGGCTCCGGCGGGAACGGAAGTTGCGCAAGGTGGATATCCACCAGATCACATGCGTACTCGCCGAGGACGGCCGCTGGATATCGTCTACCCGCATATGGCGTGGCGAAATCGACGTCCACGGCCACCTGATCCCTGCAGCAAAATCCGGATAAAATAGTGGGGAAAAACGGGATGTCTCCAGGACGGGCCGTCCCGAGGGAGATCCTGTTATATGATGTAACTGGTCAGGTCTTTTGTAATAACTGAATCGCAGTAAAGGCAGCGCAGGCCTTTCTCGTCCGGCAGCACCTCGAACCTGCTTTTGATAGGCTCGTTTGTCCGGGTGATACAGCCGGGGTTCGGGCACCGCACACTCCCCACGATCAGGGTCGGGATCTCGACACCCTGCTTTTCGCAGACCTTGAAATTCCGGATGATATTGATGGTTGCCTTGGGAGAGATAAGCGCGATCCGGTCCACCTCCTCCTTTGAGAGTTCGCGGCTGGAGATCTTGACGATATCCTTTTTGCCCATGTTCCGGCTGGGGACGTTGGTCGCGATCGAAAGCGCCTCCGTGGTCGACCCGACGATCCCGAGGATCTTGATCACGTTGAGCGCCTCACCGGCGTCGATGTGGTCGATCACGGTACCGTTTTTGATCCTCCGTACAAGGAGTCCCTCGCCCTCGTCATCGCCGGTCTCCGCGGGTACGATATGTTTCATCCCATCACGTCCATCAGCATGGCCATCCGTACCGGCACGCCGTTTTTCGACTGCTCGAAGTACCGGGCGTGGGGCGAGGCATCAAGCCGGGGGTCGATCTCGTCGACCCTCGGGAGGGGGTGCAGGACGATCAGGTGCTTTTTTGCCCCGGCAAGGAGCTCGGGCGTGATCCGGTAACTGGAGGCGATATTGAAGTACGAGGTCGAGTCCGGGAACCGTTCACGCTGGATCCTCGTAACGTAGAGAACGTCCACATCGTTGATCACCTCGTCGATATCGGTGTGCACGATGATCTCCATGCCTTTTTCCGCGAGGCCGGCAGCGAGGGAGGGGGGCAGTTCGAGCCCGGGCGGGGAGATCGTATGCAGCCGGACGCCGTACAGGGAGAGGGCGGAGGCAAGCGAGTGGGCCGTCCGCCCGTACCGCAGGTCTCCCACCAGCGCCACATCGATCCCGTCGATCGGCATTGACTGACGGATTGTATAGAGGTCAAGGAGTGTCTGGGACGGGTGCTGGCCGGCACCATCCCCGGCGTTTATGACCGGCACAGTTGCAAACTCCGCCGCAAGCCGCGCCGCACCCTCCTTGGGATGGCGGATGACAATCGCGTCCGCGTACCCGCTTACCACCCGGATCGTATCGGCAAGGGTCTCGCCCTTCGCCATCGAGCAGGCCTCGACGCTGCTCACCGAGACAGAGGTGCCGCCGAGACGCGCCATTGCGGACTCAAAGGACATCCGTGTCCGGGTGCTGGGTTCAAAAAAGAGGACAGCAAGGATTTTGCCGTCGAGAGCGTTTTTATCGTATTTTTTCTTCCCGATCTGTTGTGCATGATCCAGCAGCCGATCGATTGCGCTGCGGTTAAAATCTCCGATGGAAATGATGTGATGCGTGGCCACTCCTCCCGCGCGAGCTTCCTTTCAGGATTATATGCACATTCAGACATAATGTACCTATCTTCCCGGAAGCCGGTTTCTTTCACATGATGCAGGGAAGAGGTACTGACAGGAATGATATTATCCGATTGTTGCCCATTTTTACTCAAAGCTAATACATTTATTTTACTAAGGACGTGAGGCATGCAGATACCTGTAGCGCGGCCGGTGATTGGCCCGGATGAAGTGGCGGCTGTGTCGGACGTGCTGATGTCCGGTATGCTGGCACAGGGAGAAAAGGTTGCCGAGTTCGAGCAAAAGTTTGCCGCTTACTGCGGTACCGCCCATGCGGTGGCGGTCAATAACGGGACGGCGGCTCTCCATGCAGCACTGCTTGCGGCAGGCATCGGCCCCGGTGACGAGGTGATTGTACCAGCATTCTCGTTTATTGCGACCGCGACTGCGGTTTCGATGTGCGGCGCAAAACCTGTCTTTGCCGATGTGGATGAGCAAATCTTCAACATCCGGCCGGAACAAGTGAGCGAACATATCACGCCGAAAACGAAAGCGGTAATCGGTGTCCACCTCTTCGGCCAGCCCTTTGATGTCGATCCCATTCTTGAGATCTGCGAAGCACACGCGATCCCCTTAATCGAGGATGCGGCGCAAGCCCATGGCGCGCTCTACCATGGGGTCAAGGCAGGAAACCTTGGCAAGCTCGCCTGCTTCTCCTTCTATGCGACAAAGAACATGATCACGGGAGAGGGGGGGATGGTCACCACGAATGACAAGCCATCGGCCGACCGGCTGCGCCTAATCATTAACCACGGCCAGAGCGAGAAGTACCTTCACAGGATGCTCGGCTACAACTACCGGATGACCGATATCGCTGCCGCAATCGGGATCGTCCAGCTCAAGAAACTGGACAAGTTCAACATGCGCCGGAGAAAAAATGCGGAGTACTACGCGGCAAACCTCGCGGCAAAAGGCCTGGTCAAGCCAAAGGTAGCTGATGGGGTCCAGCACGTGTACCACCAGTACGTGATCCGGCTTACGGATGAGTTCCCGCTCTCCCGGACGGCGTTCATGGAGTATCTCAAGGCAAAAGGTATCGGGTCGGCGGTGCACTATCCGATCCCAATCCACCGCCAGCCCCTGTATGCACCCGTGGCAGAACCGGATCCCTGCCCGGTGGCGACCCGGCTTTCCGGGACCGTGCTCTCCCTGCCAGTGCACCCGTCGCTTGACACAAAGGATCTCGCGTATGTCTGCGAAACGGTAAACAAGGTGAAATAACATGGATGTCGGTGTGATCGGTGTCGGGGCGATGGGGAAAAACCACGTCCGCGTCTATTCCGAACTCAAGAGTGTCGATCATCTCGGGGTCTGCGATGTGAATATAAAGGCCGCTGAAGCGATCGGGAAGCAGCACGGTGCGACCGTATATAAAACGGTTGATGACCTGCTCGCACACGTGGATGTGGTGAGCGTCTGCGTTCCGACACAGTACCATGCGGGGGTTGCTCGTCAGGTCTTTTCGGCACAGAAGCACACGTTCATCGAAAAACCGATCTGCGCAACGGCGGCGGAGGCCCGGGCGCTCATGGCACAAGCCCCAAAAGGGATTACCATCGGTGTCGGACACATCGAGCGCTTCAACCCGATCGTTGCTGAGATCAAAAAGATTGTGACAAAACCCCTGTACGTTGAGATGAAACGGCACAACCCTGCATCAGCCCGGGTGACCGGGAGTTCCGTTGTCGAAGATCTGATGATCCACGATATAGATATCATCGTAAATGTCTTTTTCCCGAATCCCTGCCACATCCATTCCGTGGGCAACGCTGACCTGTGCAGCGTGCTTATGGAATGCGGGGGAATCCCCGTGGCGCTCTCGGCCAGCCGCAAGGCGTCAAAGAAGATCCGGATGATCTACATCGAGGAGGAGGACTTCACGGTCGAGGGTGACTTTATGAGCCAGGAGGTCACGATCTACCGCAAGCCCGGCCGGTATCAGTTCGAGAACGAGCGGTACGTGCAGGAAAACATTATCGAGAAAGTGATGGTCAACAAGGTTGAACCTCTCAAGGTGGAACTCGCAACCTTTATCGATTGCGTAAAGAAGCACACGCTCTTCCCGGTCACGCCGGAACAGGCAATCCGCAATCTTGAGGTAAGCGAGCAGATCCGGGCCGGTTTCTCGCCCGGGGCACTGGCATGACGCTCGAAGCGTTAATCAGCAAGCGGGGTCCGATCCGGAAGATCGGGGTTGTTGGCATGGGGTACGTTGGTATCCCGGCCGCCGCACTCTTTGCGGATTCCCCGGAGTTTGAGCATGTATTCGGGTTCCAGCGCGATTCCCCATCTTCGGGCTACAAGATCGCGATGCTTAACCGGGGGGAGAGCCCGCTCAAGGGCGAGGAGCCGGGCCTTGAAGAGCTCCTCAAAAAAGTTGTCAGCGCAAAAAAATTTGAGTGCACCGCAGACTTCTCGAAGATTGCGGAGATGGACGCGGTGACACTCTCCATCCAGACACCGTTTAAGAACAAGGACGATCTAATCCCTGATTTTTCGGCGTTAAACGATGGGATCCGGAACGTCGGAAAATATCTCAAACCCGGGATGCTCGTCGTGCTCGAATCCACGATTACCCCGGGTACAACCACCGGTCCGGCTCGCGCCATGCTCGAAGAGGAATCGAGTCTCGTCGCAGGAGTGAACTTTGCGCTCGCCCATGCCCCCGAGCGGGTGATGGTGGGCCGGTTGTTACGGAATATCCGTGAACACGACCGGATTGTGGGTGGCATTGATCCGGTGAGCACGGCACGGGCGGCCGAACTGTACTCCCCGGTGCTGACGATCGGGAAGGTGATCCCGATGACTGCGACGGCAGCAGAGGTCACAAAAACCGCCGAGAACACCTTCCGCGATCTCCAGATCGCAGCGGCAAACGAGCTCGCGCTCTACTGCGAGGCGATGGGGGTCAACTTCTACGATGTGAGGGTGGGTGTGGACAGCCTCAAGGGTGAGGGGATCACCCGGGCGATGCTCTGGCCCGGCGCCGGGGTCGGCGGGCACTGCCTCACCAAGGATACCTACCATCTCGAACGCGGCGTGCAGCAGCTGGGAAAGGAGCTGCTCGACTACCCTGCAGGAGAACGCTCCCTCTTTGTCCTTGCCCGCACTATCAACGATTTCATGCCACAGCACATGGTCAGACTCACGCTTGACGGCCTCGCACGGGCCGGCCGGCCTGTTAAAGGGGCAAAAATTGCGCTGCTCGGCTGGGCGTTTCTGGCAAACTCCGATGACACCCGGAACACCCCTTCGGAGCCGTACCGGGACGACCTGCTCGCAGCTGGGGCACATGTCTCCATCCACGACCCATACGTGGAGCATGCCCCGGGCATCACGCTCACCCCCTCGCTCGACGACACGATCCGTGGAGCGGATGCCGTAGTCGTCTTTGCCGGCCACCGCCAGTACCGCTCCCTCGACCCCAGACAGGTAAAGGAACTCTCCGGCAAAAAGCACCCGGTCATCGTGGATGGCAGGAATATCATCGACCCGGATGCCTGGATCGATGTCGGGTTCATCTACAAGGGGATCGGGCGGGGCGACAAGAACAACCACCCGGTCCGCGAGTAATTTTTTATTGTGCGTTTTGCCTTGCAGTGCGCGGGTATGAGGAGCACTTCCCTTTTTTCATCCAGGATAAATCCGATGGAACGTATGCCCTCGCGATGAAATCTGCGGGCACAATACGAAAAGAGAAGTACCAGGATAATCCTGGTGTTTCCCATGGCGTTCGTATGGAACAAGGTACCGTTTTTTCAGGTATGGGGTTTTGGAGGAGGCTACATCTGAGTGGGCGTGCGATCTTGCCTTGTATCCCTCGTTCCATAGCGCTTACGCCATTCTGCTTGAGATACGGTTGTCGTTTCAATGGTGTGGAGAGCAGTGCAGGGTGTACTGCTCTTATTTGGATGTGTACCTGATGAGGTGCAGCCCCGCAACCGTACGGGGCCGGGAATGGCTGATTCTGCAGTCTGGTTTCTTGTTGGTGTTTTTTTCCAGTCCAGGATTTCTCCTGGCCTGATCACCTGTTGAAATGGTCTACCTATAAGCATGAGGAATGTGGAAAAAAACCCGTCCTTTTTTTCCAGCGTGAACATGGAAGAGGGCTGTAATCCATGGTCCGGGCAGATCCGGTTATCCGGGATTCTTGAAAAACGGCCCGTTGCTTCGCGTGAATTGCTGACGGTGATTCCCCGGGTGCAGGCCGAGGCTTACTGACCGGGAAATCCTAGGATAAATCCGGAATCTATATAGAACAAGGTACTCCATGTTCAAGTAACGATGTATCCGGACCGGGCCACTTTTGGAAAGATTGTAGATGCGGAACCCGACCTGTCTGCTGCGGGACGGGAAACGCTGCTCGTATTATATGACGGTCCTTTAAAACTCCCCCAGATCCTTTTACGGGTCAATGCACAGGAAAAGCAAGGCAGCGGGGCAAAGAAGGGGCATTCCATATCCGAATCGGCGCTCCGAAAACGCCTTGAAGTGCTTATTGGGCAGGGAATTATCGGGCGGGCGGGAAATGAACGCACCAATCCCTACTATTTCATCCGCCGTTCGTGGCTTTTTAACCGGTACATCCTTGTCCGGTGCAGGGAGAACCCGGCCGGCGGGCTCATTGACCTTAAAATCCTCCTTGGCGAGATCTCCCGGCATACGCCGGAGGGGAGACCCGATGTTGTCCAGCCGCGGGTGATCTCTGCGATTGGCGAACGGACGGAGC
>JACTVF010000122.1 GCA_019695435.1 Methanoregulaceae archaeon
GGAAGATATAATCGAAGACGGCTGGCGTGAGGAGTTTCGGGTCGATCTCCCGGATCTTATGCGCGATCGTATAATAGGCCATATAGACCGTCGAATCGGAGAGCGGCTCGATCAGCTGGGCCGGGTCCCACGGGAACCGGGTGCCAAGACCGACACGGCGGGTGCAGGCCCAGTCCTTGAGCCAGCCGACCGTCCGATCGAACTCGGTGCGGACCTCGGGAGGCACGAGCGCCATGTCCTTGAGATGGTCGCTGACCTGCTTCTTCCACGCGGGGTCGCTGTACTTAAGGAACCACTGGTCGTGGAGGATCTTGACCTTGACCTTGTTTCCGCACCGGCAGATAACCGGCCGGGTGTCGAACTCATACATGACAACAGAGTGGTACTTGTCGCACATCTCCTGCGCGACTTCATCGCGTGCGACCCTGACCGGCTTACCGCCGTACTTCGCAAAGAGTTTTCCTTTCGAGAACTCGGCGGAGTAAATCTCCTGCGTGAGCGTATCCATCCGGCTGTCCATCTGGTGGTGGATGCCGGCCCGCTCGACCGCGTCTTGGGCCGGGACTTCGCCGTAGCCCTCGACCTTGATCAGCGGGACCGGTTTGATCTGCGTGTATTTTCCCTGCTGCTGGAGGTCACGGAGCGCGATATAATCGAAGGGTGCGTGGGCGGGCACGCTCATGACCATGCCGGTCGCCATATCGGGGTCGACAAAATCAGCAGGGAGGATCGGGACGGTGCCGCAGAGCGGGTGGCTGACGGTCTTGTCCACAAGATCTTTTCCGGGGATCTCCTCCTTGACCTCGACCATGTGATCCTGAAGGACGAGTTTTTCTGCTGCTTCCTTAGAGATAATCCATGTTTTCCCGTCGACGAGCGCCCTGACGTACGTCACGTTTGGGTTGGCCCAGAGGTTCGTGACCCCATGGATGGTTTCGGGCCGGAGCGTGGCGGTGGGGATGAACGCATCGCCATAGTGGAACATGACGAGCGTGAACTTGATCACTTCTGCCCTGTCCCCTTCGAGAAGGTCGTGGTCTCCGACCGGGTTGTCATCGACCGTGCAGTACCGGACCGGGTGCACGCCTTTTATCACATGGCCGGCCTCGTACAGGTGCTTCCACTGCCACTCGACAAACTTACTGTAGGTCGGGTCGACCGTGATAAAGCGCCGGCGCCAGTCAATGGAGAGACCGCATGAGGTCATCACGCGCTGGTACTCGGCGGCAAAATGCTTGACAATCGTCAGCGGGTCGGTAAATTCCGCGAGAACGTCCTGCGGGACCTTGTAAAGGTCGCGGTACAGGTGGATCGTCTTCGGGTCGTTCCTCGCGATCCGCTTTGAGATCCCGACGACAGGTGCTCCCGTAACATGGAACGCCATCGGAAAAAGCACCTGCCTGCCCCGCATCCGCCAGAACCGTGCGATCACGTCGGGGACGATGTAGGTACGGCCGTGACCGACATGCATGGCCCCGCTCGGGTACGGGAACGCGACGGTCAGGTAAAATTTTTCGCGGTCTGAGGGGTTGGACTCGAACGCCCGTGTCCACCGTTCATGCGTTTCTTCTTCAAACTTGCCCAGGTCAAATTCGCTCAAAACCCTTCACCTTCTCCTCTTATTATGGGAATCGTTGCGTTATAAAACTCCCATTACGGTTATACCGGCCTCAGCTTGATGCTCTCGTTATTCTGGTAGCGCCGGATCATTTCCTGCGCGATGCTCGAGTTCTTGGCAAGGCTGATCTCACCGGCGTCGTTGACTGTTGCGGTAAAGAGGTACTCCCTGCCGGCAAAGACGTCCACGATCTTGCCGCTCTGCTCTGGGGCAATTATGACCAGCTGCTTCTTGTCGGTCTGGATCCTGATACCACTGCCAAGGGAGATCTCGCCCTCGGTTTTTCCCGACGGCTGGGCATGCTGCCGGTCAAGGTCGGACCGGGGCTTGATGTCGATCCCGATCCCGATCTTGTTGACGATGGCCGAGACATTCTTGCCACCCTTGCCGATCGCTGCCGGGACATCCTTGTCATCGATATAGACGACGGCCTTGGTATCGCTGATCATCTCGACATCGATGGCACCATCTGTGTAGCGCCCGATCTCTCGCTGGATCTCCTTCTCGTTGAGTCTCCAGCCGGGGCGGTCCTCGGTCGGTGTCCTGGGAGTCGCGTTGGGAATGGAGGCAAGGGAACTGCCCGGTTTGCTGGCCGGAAAGACCGGCTGGCCGACACTCTGGACCAATGGCACTTTTGCACCTGGTGCGGCAGGGGCTTCCGGGGTACCGGGAAGCACCGGCATGACAATCGTCTGGCCGTCATACCTGAACACGTCGAGCACAAGGCTGCCGGTCTCGGAATCGGTCACGGTGGTGACGGGCCGGATGTGCATCTCGCTCCCCATTCCCTCGGGCACCTTGATGGTAAATCCGACATCGTAGATCTTCGTAACGATGCCTTTTTCCAGGAACACGATGGTGTTGATGATCTGCGAGAGGACAGAGAAGTCCTCCCGGTCGGAGAAGCGCTGGAGTGCGTCCTGCACGCTGTTTGCATGGATGACCCCGACCATCCCGAGACCGGCAAGCCGCATGTCGGCAAAGACCGTGAAGTCCTCGTTCTTCCTGAGTTCGTCGAAGATGACAAAGTCCGGGCGGACGAGCAGGAGGACATCGGCGGTGTTGGACATGCTGCCGTCAAGTGTCGTGTACTGCGTAATCTGATCGGGCACCTGGAGTTCACGGGGCGCTTCCATGGTTTTAACAACATAGCCTGCGTCGGAGAGGTACGTCGCAATGCCTTGGGCAAGCGTGGTTTTTCCTGCGCCGGGAGACCCGGCGATGATGAGGCCTCTCCGGTCGGAGACGATCCTCTTTTTTATCACGTCGGATTTCGCGTAGTTTTCCAGCGTCACGTCCACGATGGGGCGCACGGCGGTGATCTCCATGCCGTCCGAGAACGGCCTGCGGGCGATCGCGATGCGCAGGGAGCCGATCTGGACAACCGTGATGCCGCGCTTTTCCATCTCGATAAACCCGTCCGGGTCCCGCTTTGCCCGTTCGAGAATTTCCTGCGCGAGGTTCCGGAGTTCGTACTCGCTCACGGGCTGGTCGCGGATCTTCACGAGTTTCATATCGTTGATGGTGCCCTTCTTTGCTGCAGGTGGGACCCGCTCTTTGAGGTAAACGGCAATCGTGTGCTCGTCAAAGAACTGGTCGATCCCCAGGGGGACAAAATCGGTGACCTGCGGTTTTAAGTAGATGACATCGAGCCCTTTTGCCCGTGCCACTTCGGCCTGCACGTTGTCGCTCGTGATGAACCGTGCAGCGTTCTCAATCGCGATGTTTCGGATCATCGCGTCGATCTCGCCACCGCTTGCAAGCTTGACCTGCTCGAGCGTGGGGCGGATGCCGGAGAATTTGAGTTCTATAATTTTTTCCTCGGCCATTTTGCAGAGCGACTGCAGCTCGTTCAGGCCCGAGAACCCGATCTCGCGCCCGTTATTTGCCTGGGCTTCGAGTTCTGCAACGACTGCCTCTGGGACGATTATTGTTGCTCCTTTGTATTCACCGGCCTTTATCATCGAGGTTATGCGCCCGTCAATGAGGACGCTCGTATCTGGTACCAGTATCATAAAATATTCTCTCCCATATAGTATGGTGTTGTATACTATTCGAACAACGATGGACCATCGTTGATAATTAAAGATATGAGGCGTTGGGGTTTATAAGGGGTTCGGCGGGGGAAGGAGAGAAGGTACTACAATTGTTGTGGTGGGGAAGGTGTGAAGTTTTCTCGCGGTATTTTTAGGAATCGTTTAATATTGTGATTCTATTGGGAACTCCGGACCATGCTGCATTTGCTCCTGCACGCTTTTTGCATCACCTTATAGTGATAACTCCCGTGACGGTGATACGGATATCATTGCATTACGCAGGGGAGGCCCGGGGGGACAGGCACTGTCCCCTCCGTTTGATCTTGAACTAATGCCTCACCTCCATCATATGTCTCTCCCTCCGGTTCCATGTGGTTGGAGGGGGGAGGGGGGTGACCCCCTACCTCCCACCAATTATTTTTCCGGAGGGGATCACCCCCCCATGTGCCGGGGCAAGAGGGGGTCACGCCACCTCCGGCACGGACCGACCCCCATGACCCATGCCGGGAACATGGTTTGTTTTATTATTATGATGGGTCTCGTTCGCGATCAAGCGCACCGGATGATGAACCCCTGCCCACAAACCTTTTTTCCTGTCTCTCACAAAAAACGCGAACTTTTAATGTCAGGTAGCGAACCGTACTATATGCATGTTCGATCCGGTCCTGTAACGCTGCTGACCGGCGTACTCCTCATTATGGCGGCTCTTATTTTTGTGGCGGGCTGCACGAATCTGTCCCCTCCCGCCGTACCACCGACACCGGTCTATACTCCCCAGACGACGATTCTGATAGAGAGTGCTAGCGTCAATCCCCAGATCCTTGTGGTCGACCGTGGCGTTACGGTCACCTTCCTCAACCTTGATATGGGGCGTCATTTCATTACCTCTGACCCCGGAGATCCCGACTCGTTCACCTCCCCCCTGCTTGAAAACAACCAGCGGTATCAGTTCACGTTTACCGTACCGGGAACCTACGGCTATCATTGCACGGATAACGCAGATATAAAAGGAACGGTTATTGTTAAATCCTGAGACTCTCTCTTTTACAAGTCTGCAGGTTTGTCTCAACCCTGTTTGCCCCTATTCTTTCTTAAAAATCGCTCACAATCCCATAACCCGCTTAATTACCTTTTCATTATCCGCTTGTTTAGCATTTGACGTGTAATACGGCAATAAAAGGACGTTTTTCTTCCGCGAGCAGGTCCATAATCTCCGGTGTTTTTTGCATGATGGTTTCGTATCGTTTCAGAACTACCTGAGCATCGGGAGCGACAGGAAGATCCCCAACCTGACCTGTCCCGATATAGACAACCGCCGGTTGTTCCGAAGCCAGAATATCAAGTTCAGTCTTTGAAAGGGGTGTATGCCCGTATATACGCTTCAGTTTTTTGGATATCTTCTTCTCTCTTCTGGTTACTGTCCGGTCACAATGCATGATTACATCATGATCATACCTGACCCCGTCGATCATTACCCAACCGTATTTTGTTTTCATTGCGACCCGATCATTTTGGAGAATGGGTTTAAAAATCCTTGATCACCCGATCCGCCATGGAGCGGTGTAGATTTGCCCGTACCGTTTTTCAGGATTTACCTCGCACATCCGTTTTGCGGCAACCCATTCTCGAAGTCCTTTGAGATCTTCGGGATCAAGTACCGTGAAAGTACAATCTTTGGCACTAATACTTTCAAGAGTATCCATCAGGATATTTCTCCTGGATAGTGATCCAAGGGTATCAATCTGGCATTGCATGGCTGGTTCCACTCCTCATCACTTCGCACTGAAACGTTCGAGGTCACAATTCCTGACTGCCACATAATTCAAACCCTGGTTATCCATCATAATATCGGTTACCAAAGGTAATCGCCCCGCTTCTGCCTTTTTGGCATTTGATGACGGAGCTGGTTCATCCAGGCAACCAGCCTTGTTGTGCCGGTAGGGCTGTACGCATAAACACATATTTTATACTTAGAGTATATACTTAAAATATTTTCTCTATAGTAAACTACTCTGAGAAAATATTTTTATGTTTTTTTGCCTTTGTAATCTCTACCAGTTCCATCAGGAAGATTTTTACAGGTATCAAAACTCTGATTTGAGCGGGAATTCATCGCGATCCAGTTACTCTGACAGTAATCCTTCTCATGATCAGGAAAGGATACCGGAAATATTTCATTTGAGTCACAACGCGATCACTTTACTTGATCTCGACCCTCTCACCGGTCTCCATGTACTGGACGTTCTCGGCGATCTTGCAGGCATGGTCGCCGCAGCGCTCCAGGTACCGAGCCATGATAATATAGTACGTAGCCTGCGTGATGGTCTTGGGGTTCTCCATCATGTACGTGATCGCTTCGCGGAAGATGGAATGGCGCAGTGCGTCGATCGCGTCGTCCCGTGCGGAAAAACCGTCGAGTTTCTTTATGTTCTCCGTCTCGTAAGCCGTGATTGCGTCATCAATCATCGCAAGCACATACTCCGACATGAGGGGGATACTCATCATGTTTGCTATATGGGGCCTGCCGGAAATTTCCTTTACGATTTTGGCGGTTGACTTGCCATATCTCCCGATTCGTTCCGAAGCGGCAATAACCTTGAGAGAGCAGACGATCGTCCGCATATCCTTTGCCACCGGCTGGTTCAGGGCGATAAGCTGGTAACAGTTCTCTTCAAGCGTAACCGTCGTTTCCCGGAGCCGGTCTTTTCTATCTATGACCGTTGCCGCGAGCGAAGCGTCCTGGTTGATGAATGCCTTTTGCGAATCCTGCAGCATCAAGAAGGCAAAGCGGGCCATCTCAGACACTCCTTTTCTGAGGTCTTTGAGTTCCGTGTGGAATTTGTCAGTCATGTTCCTTTCCTCACCCGAACCGGCCGGTGATATAATTCTCGGTCAGGTCTTCTTTGGGGTGTTCGAAGATGTTCGTCGTTCTGTCAAACTCGATCAGCCTGCCCAGGTACATGAACCCGGTGTAGTCGCTGACGCGGGCAGCCTGCTGCATGTTGTGCGTGACAATAATAACTGTGTACTCCTCCGTGAGCATGTCGATGAGGTTCTCGATCTTTGCGGTTGCGATAGGATCGAGGGCCGAGCAGGGTTCGTCCATAAGGATCACTTCGGGCCCGACTGCAAGGGTCCGCGCGATGCAGAGTCGCTGCTGCTGGCCTCCCGAGAGCCCGAGAGCGGAATCGTTGAGCCGGTCCCGGACCTCCTCCCAGAGCGCCGCATGACGCAGGCTCTTTTCCACAATCGCATCCAGTTCCTTG
>JACTVF010000123.1 GCA_019695435.1 Methanoregulaceae archaeon
CGGCACAACCACCGGCTACGAGACAGATACCCGGGCCCGGTCTGAACGATCAGTCATTGTACGGGATCGGCCGGGTGCATACCTGCACGCACACATATCTGCACTCTCTTTAAACCGTTACGAATATCTCTTAATTAAACGCCCATGAACCTCCGAGCGCTTATCCCAAAAAATATCCAGGCCTTCAGGACAAAGACCATCGACAAGCTCATGGAGTGTACCGGTGGCGAGCACGCGCTTAAAAAAGTGCTCTCCCCGCTCGACCTCACGCTGATGGGCATCGGAGCCATCATCGGTACCGGCATCTTTGTCATCACCGGTGTGGTCGCTGCCAATTACTCCGGGCCGGCGCTTGTCGTGTCGTTTGGCATTGCCGGGATCGCCTGCGCTTTTGCAGCCCTTTCATATGCGGAATTTGCCGCGATGGTACCGGTCGCCGGGAGTGCGTACACGTACAGCTACGCGTCGCTTGGCGAGATCTGGGCGTGGATCATCGGATGGGACCTGATCCTCGAATATGCAGTTTCGATAGCGGCAGTCGCAGTCGGCTGGTCGGGATACGTCGCGAGCCTAGCCACAGGTGTCGGGATCATGATACCCGCCGCATTTAATAACCCGCTTGGGACAAGTGGGGGACTGGTCAATATCCCGGCGATGGCAATCATCCTGCTGGTCACGGTTCTGCTCATAATCGGGGTCCGGGAGAGCGCCCGGGTCAACACAGCGATCGTCGCGATAAAGCTCGGCGTGATCCTTCTCTTCCTATACCTGGCATTTGGACATATCCGGCCGGCCAACTGGGTGCCGTTTATGCCATTTGGCTGGAGCGGTGTCATCACCGGGGCCGCAATCGTTTTTTTTGCATACATTGGTTTTGATGCGGTCTCGACTGCCGCAGAGGAAGTCAAAGATCCGCAAAGGAACGTGCCCATCGGTATCCTCTCCTCACTTGCGATCTCGACCGTGCTTTACATCGCGGTCTCCGCAGTCCTCACCGGGATCGTACCATATTCGCTCTTTGCCGGGACAAGCGCCCCGGTCGCATTAGCTCTTGAGCAGATTGGGATCTCGTGGGGATCGGCGCTCATCTCGGTCGGGGCGATCTGCGGGATCACCTCCGTCATCATTGTCCTCATGTACGGGCAGACCCGCATTTTCTATGCGATGTCGCGCGACGGCCTGCTCCCCGGCCTCTTCCGGCAGATTCACCCTGTCTACCGGACGCCGGTCAAGGTCACAATCCTCGTCGGAACCGTCACTGCCGTCCTTGCCGGTTTTCTCCCGCTCACCACCATCGCCGAGCTCGTCAACATCGGGACGCTCGCAGCATTTATCATTGTCTCGCTGGGCGTGATTGTGCTCCGTTATACGCAGCCATCGCTGCCCCGGCCCTTCCGGTGCCCGCTCGTCCCTCTTGTCCCGGTCCTGTGTATCTTTTCCTGCGGGTGCCTGATCCTCGCGCTCCCGCTTGTAACTCACCTGCGCTTTGTGATTTGGCTTGCCATAGGGCTTGCGATCTACATCCTCTACAGCCGGCATCACAGTAAGATAAATAACGATACGAGTACGCTCGACTGCCGGAAGGCATAAAATCCCGGACGCCAGTGCGACCCGGTTCGCATCCCCCATGGTGGAATAGCAAACCGGCTGATATGCAGGGGATAGATCCTCCCCGATCTCATCCCTTCTGTATCCGGCGCCGGCCATCCCGATCCATTCCTGATGGAGGAGGCCCCACCCTAACATTTTCCGAGATACACATCCCGGAACTTAAAAAATACAATAAAAAAGATCACTTCTTCAGTTTTTTCATCACCCATGCCATATTCTCGCCCAACACCTTCATGGTGGCAAGGCCTTCCCCATCTTTTTCCACATCGCCCGGCGCAAGCCCGATCCCGACATTCCAGTAGTCAGAGCCCGGCACCACCATCTGGTTGATGAAAAAGAAATGGTTGATCGTATCGAACGTGTGGATCGCCCCGCCCCGGCGCACTGCGACAACCGCCGCCCCCACCTTGCGCCGGAACATGTGGTCGTTTGCCATGGCGACAAAACCCGACCGGTCGATCAGGGCCTTCATCTCCGCGGTCACGTCAGAGAAATACGTCGGCGAAGCAAGGATAAACCCGTCCGCCGCGTCCATCTTTTTAATGCACTCGTTAGCAAAATCATCAATAACACAGCGTCGGTCCTTGTTCTCCATGCACTTCATACACGCAGTGCACCCGTGCACCTTCTTTCCCGAGAGCTGCACAAGCTCGGTCTTGATCCCTTTCTTTTCGAGTTCCTTAAAAAGCGTCCGCACAAGGATCGCGGTATTCCCGTCTTTGCGTGCGCTCCCGCTGAATGCAACGACTTTCATGGTCTTTTTCCTCCCGTATTTTTTCTCCCGTAATAATTCCTTATGGCACCGCCACGTACATAATAATGTCAGTAGGCCGGAAGATACCGTAATGAAGGGTGCATTCTGTCGGGCAGGATTGCAGTGCAGGGGAGCTTAAGGGGTCTTTCGGTTTTCTGTTGTTTACAGGGGAATCATCTTATGAACCCACACGCCAAATAGTCGTGCGATATGAACTCAAGGTTACAGTTTTCCGATCTTTCACTCTCAAAAGAGATCGCGAAAGCCATCGAAAATATGGGCTTTGAAGAGCCCACCCCCATCCAGGCACTCGCCATCCCCCTCATTCAGGCCGGCCGTGACGTGACCGCACAGGCACAGACCGGCACCGGAAAGACATCAGCATTTGGCATCCCCGTCATTGAAAACATCGACGCATCGCAACGGGTCGTGCAGGCTATCGTCCTGTGCCCGACCCGGGAGCTCGCCATCCAGATCGCCGAGGAATTCTCCCATCTCCTCGCGTACCTCCCGAAAATTTCCGTCCTCCCGGTCTATGGCGGCCAGCCCATCGAACGCCAGCTCAGGGTCCTTGCCCACGGTGTCCATATCGTGATCGGCACTCCCGGCCGCGTGATGGATCACCTCAAGCGCCGCACCCTCTCGCTTGACAATGTCTCCATGGTGGTCCTCGACGAGGCCGACCAGATGCTTGACATGGGCTTCCGGGACGACATTGAGCGCATCCTGAAGCATGTGCCCCAGAAGAGACAGACGCTCCTCTTCTCTGCGACGATGCCCCAGCCCATCATAGAGATCTCGAAACGGTTCCAGAACAAGCCCGAGTTTGTCCGGGTCGAGTACCAGGAACTCACCGTCCCTGCCACAGAGCAATCCTATGTCGAAGTACGGGACCGGGATAAGCTCGAGTCCCTCTGCCGGGTGATCGACGTCGTCGACCCGCATCTTGCGATCATCTTCTGCAACACAAAGAGAGGTGCAGAAGATCTCGCCGGCCGTGTCCGGGCACGGGGCTACCGCGCCGAGGAACTCCACGGTGACATGAAACAATCCCAGCGCGACCGGGTCATGGGTGGTTTCCGGAAAGGCACCATCGACATCCTGATCGCAACTGACGTAGCGGCACGGGGGATAGACGTGGAAGATGTGGACATTGTGATCAACTATGATGTGCCGCAGGACGTCGAGTACTACGTCCACCGGATCGGCAGGACGGGACGGGCAGGGAAAAGCGGCCGGGCGATCACCCTTGTCACGCCCCGGGATTTCACCAAGCTCCGCGAGATCCAGAAATACATAAAAGTCCAGATCCCGAGAAAACCTCTCCCAACCGCAAACGACGTGGTCGAGTCAAAGACGAAGATTATCCTCGAAGAAGTGCGCGAATCAATCAAGCAGGGCGGCATCGAGCCGTATGCCCGGATGGTCGAACAGGTGATCGAGGGGGATCTCACCACGCTTGAGATCGCCGCTGCTCTCTTGAAAATGCGTATGGATCAGGGTGCAGACTCCAAGAAAGAACGCGCCGCGCCGGTAGATTTCGGCGATACCGGGGCAGAAGCAGGCATGGTGAGGTTCTTTTTAGGCCTTGGTCGCGACCATAATGTCGCTCCAAAGGATATCGTTGGCGCCATTGCCGGTGAGACCGGCATCCCCGGTAAATCCATCGGGGCGATCCGGATTCTCGATACCTATTCCTTTGTAGAGGTTCCCCGAGACTGTGCAGAAGAGGTCTACTCGATCATGAAGGAGCGCACGATCCGGGGCCAGCCCACCGGGATCGAACCGGCACAGGGCAGGCGCGAGTGAAATTTTCTCTCCGGAGACAGCGAGAAAATCGGGCCCTCTTAATTTTTCATTACACATAAACACGTGATATGCCAGCACTCCAGAACTTCTCCTGATAGTAGATAATCAGGGCACATGTTCCTTCTGCGGGAATTATCCCCCACACGCAACCCTCAATATCTCGCAGGTCAAAACCTCATGTATGAATATGAGATGCATCTTTGGCAGCATCGCATTCCTGATGCTCCTGCTCATCGTCGCCGGTTGTACACAGCCCACAGCCCCGCAGGCAACCCCGGTTCCAACGACAGCGCCAACCATGGCTGTACCGGTAACAACGACCATGGTAGTACCAACTACGTTCGTACCCGCTACGCCCGGTCCTACACAGACGTTACAAGCCAACTGGGCAGTCGCTGTTCAGGTGCAGAGCAACGGACAGGCCATTAACCCGCAGGTAATTTACACCTTCAATGGCGGCATGGGCATGAATTTAATCCCTGAAATCGACGTCATGCTTACCCGCTCGGATGGTACCGTGGAGGTTGGCAACTTTACGCAGCCTATGTCTATCGGTCAAACCGTCAGTCTCCCTGGCTCGACAGGCAACAACGACCGGGCCGAAGTATGGGTTATAACCCCGCAGGGAGACAGAGTCAAGATTGTCGACACGTATGTTCCTTTCCGGTCCTACCACTAATCTTTTTATACCCGGATATTCTCAGAGTACCCCTCAGGAACTACATACCGAGTATAGTTCTCTCTATTTCTGCACCGATGGTTTCCTTCCTATAAGGATTACATCTGTCCGGAACGATCTCCCCCTGTCTATTCGTCCGCAAGATGGAGGGTCTGCCACGCGACCGCTCCTTCCTCTACGGCCTTTTTTATCATCCGCTGGGTCCGGGTGAGCGTGGCACTGCCATGCTTCACATCCATGAACACGATACTGATGGTGGAACCCTTTTCATCGGCTACTTTCGAGAGTCCATCGAAAATGATGTAATCGATTGGCGACCCGATGAACCGGGCGTCGGCAGGAAGATACCCGAACGAGGGGAGCAGGGGTGCCATTTGTTCGGCAATCTTTCCTTTCAGGGTCGAGCGGGACCTGTTGACCGAGTCTTTTCGGATCTCTCCGGCAGCCTCCACTTTCCACCGTTCAAGTTCAGCCCGGTACCGCTGCTCGATGGCGGTGATCTGCGCTTTCACAAAAAACCAGCCCAGCGCAAACCCGGCCACGAGCGCGATGACGACATAGATGAGGATCTCTTCAAACGCCATGAAAAGAGGTGTGGTGCCGGCCTTTTATTCAGATGGGCGCGCGGGGTGAAACTGATCGGCGCGGCACCTGATAAAGCGTGGCATATTATTTGGCGGACGCACCACCCCACGCATGCTGATCCCGGTTTTGGCGGTCAGAGAGGCGCAGTTCTGATGCTCCGATGAGTCCAGGTGCCCGGTAATAACCGCTCCGATTATAGCCTCCCGGGGTTGTCCCACGGGTGACGAGGGGATATGTCTTTTTATCCTATACCGTTTCCATCGCCGTTATTCAGGAGAAACACAAGGATGCACAAACCACAATTCTTTTTTCCCGCATGGTACACTTAGGAAGGTATAGTTATGCAAAAAACCCCAACCCGTAAATACCAGGTGGTCGAGGAGGCGGAGATCGACCTCGTCCTCAAGTGCAGGGACAGCCACGAATTTTATGAGGAGTACCTTAAGGTATTCCCGGATACAAAGAAAGGGCTCGATAGTATCAGCAAGATCTGGAAACGCCGAAGCGAGTTTGCAAAGAAACGGCCGCAGACCTTCCCGCAGGCAGAAACCGGTAAGACAAACTCCCGAGAGATCCAAACACTGATCGCCGAGCAGACAAAAATCATGAGTGATATGGCAGCGCTCACCAAGGAGAACCTTGAAGTAAGCCGGCAGATTCTTTCGGCACTTGCGCACCAGAACAGGATCCTCACCGGCCATCATGAAGAAAAACCAAAAGATCCCGTGCATCCTGCCCCGCCCCCAAAACCGCCGGTGCAGAAAAAGGCTCCTGAAAAGCAGACCCCCATCATGGTCGGATCATAGTGAGGTACCGGATTTTTATTTTATTACTCTCCGCGCATATCTTTTTTTTACTACATTATCATGTATCAAAACCCACAATTTTCCCGTTATTTTAAAAAAGTGCGTGTATGGGGGCTGTAGACGGACTCTCCAAATCCCGGATATTACTAAAAATTAATGCGGAATGTAAATTTTACCCACCAAACAACCCTATTCTTTTATATAGATCCAGACAAAACTTTTTGTATATGCCACGAGGACGACCAAAAGGCTCACGAAATATGAGCGCATATGAACGCGGAAAAGTAAAAAGAATACGAGAGAGTATGTCAGAGAAAGGGATCACGGATTTTGACCACCTGCGTGATCAACAGATCCTCAACAATATCTATGTCAGCACGGATGGCGAAGTTTTTGTAAAATACGGACTGGGCAAAAATTTCAGTGCGGAAATCAAGATCCCACAGAACCGGGTCGGCAAGAAGATTCTCGCAAAACTGGAAAAGAATCTCGCTGCGTTACGTACCGTGATCTGAAATTACAGGAAAAAAAATTTACCGGGAAAAATTTCAGGATTGGAGGAATAGTTTATTCACTAGATTTGTCCCTTATTCCAAAAAGCTGTTTTTAACAGGTTCTTGTTTTTTTCTGAAGTGCTCCATCAGTTTGTAACAAA
>JACTVF010000124.1 GCA_019695435.1 Methanoregulaceae archaeon
CAATTATCAAGCTCCCCAGCCCGAAACGGTTCAAGGTCCCGGATGTACCGGTCAGGAAAGCCATCGAGAGCTGGGAGCCGGTTGGGTTCTTCTCCCGCTCCAGTCTCAATCTTAAGGAACTCTCGTACCTGCTCTGGTGCATGCAGGGGTTCAGGAAGATCGTGGCAGAGACCTTCCAGCTCCGCAATGTGCCGTCAAGTGGTGCGCGCTACCCGCTGGAGACCTACTTTGTGGCGAGCGATGTGGAAGGGCTGGAGACCGGGCTGTACCGGTACCTCCCGAAGTCAAACAGTATCGTTACCGAAAGGCTTGATTCCGACCTGACGCTCGAGATGAGCACGGCAAGCCTGAATTTCAAGCTCATGACCCGGGCTGCCATCACATTCCTCTGGGTTGCTGTCCCGTACCGTTCAGTATGGGCGCTCGGCAACCGGGGGTACCGGAGCGTGCTGATCGAGGCCGGGCATACCTGCCAGAACCTCATCCTTGCTGCCGCAAATCTTGGGTATGCAGTCTTTCCTACAGACATGTTCCATGACGACCTGATGGTCAAACTCGCGAACCTTGATCCGGAAACCCAGTGGCCGGTCTATCTCGCCGCTGTGGGAAAAGCCGGGGAGAATGTCACGCTGGCCTAGGGCATCATTTTTTCATCACGTCAGAGCCCGGTTCTTTTATCAGGAACATCCGGAAAAGGGCTCCGGAGACTTCTTCAATGAGAATAAGCACCAGGAATTATCTTTTTAAAAACGGGATGTAAAACAACTGGCCATGGGTCCGGGAAGATCGCTAAAGGCAGATTGGCACTCATCGGGCAGGAACCCGGACCAAAATTCCAAAAAAGATGCGTGAAGGGAAAGGCCCAGTCACTCCCGGGTTGCCACGATCACGAGACTGAAGGTATTATCCATGGCTGTCGCGCCTTCCCATGGGCGCATGTAGACCGCCTTGAAGGTATAGGTACCCATGGTGTCCGGGGCAAGGATCCAGTCATGGTAGCCTCCGGCACCCACAAGGGTGGTGTTCGGGGCGGTATAGGCATCGTGAATGATCGAAAGACCCTTCGAAGCAGTCGCGTTCCACGAGTACCCGGTCGTCGGGTTTTCACTGAGCCTGACGAGCACCCGTTCGCTCGCCGGGACCGTAATGATATCCCCATTGGACGTACTGTTCACAAAGAGGGTCGGTACAGATGTATCAGAGGATGCCGGTGCCGACGTCCCGCTCGCGGCGAGGGAGGTTGTCGACGGGGTAAGTTCAGCCGGCACACTGACAGGGGTTGTGGTCGCCGGCGGTATAGTGGTGGTTGTTGTCGGAGAAGGAGCGGTGCTTTCGGTACATCCTGCGACTATAATAGCCGCGAGGATGAGGACACAGCCGATCGCTGCAATCACATAGGATGTTTTCATAATGGTCACCTAGTAAATTAACATATTTGTGGCGGGAATTTTAATAAATCTGGCGATAACTGCGATTTTTTTTGCAGTCACCGGCCGGATCTGCTGCAGACCGATCATTCTTTTATCGTCCCGGAAACAATACGTCAGCGATCACATGGACGGCAGTTCCGGGGAGAACGCTGGCGGTGCGGGAGCGACCGTCTTGAAAGAGAAGACCGTCATCTTCAGTCTACTCTGTGATATTGCACTCTGGATCCCCGAGATCGCAGCCGTCGTCCTCTCCGGCTCCGTCACCCTCTTTGCCGATGTCATGAAGTGCGGCAATGAGATCCTCGCCACGGTCTTTGCGCTCATCATCCTTATCAGGATAAAAAACGGGGCGAATTTCACCTACGATTACGGGATGGGAAAATTCGAGACCTTCACCCGGATCGCGACCGGCGCCGTCATGCTCGTCTCCATCTTTATCATCTTCTTTACCGCCTTTAACCGGATCTTCTCCCCCGAAGAGATCCAGCCGGCCGGGGCGATCATCGCTGTCCCGCTCATGATCATCTCCGCTATCATTGACACGTTCCTCTGGCAGAAGAACTACCGGATCTCGCAGATCGATCCCTCGCCTATCATGGAAGCCCAGTGGAGGCTCCGGCGGGCAAAGGCCTTTGCCGATATTGCAGTCCTCCTCTCGCTGGTCCTCTCCTTTACCCTTATCGGGTATTCATGGTCAGTCTATGTCGATCCGGGGGTCTCATTTATCATCATCGGGTTCCTGCTCATCGCCGGTTTCCGGGAGATCTCCACATCGCTCCCCGATCTCTTTGACAAGACCCTTGAAGAGGAACTCCAGATCGTTATCTTAAAAGAACTCTCTGCGTTCTTTGACGAATATCACGGATTCTACGGCGTCCGCTCGCGGCGTTCCGGCAGTATAATCTATATCGACATCTTCCTTGGATTCGATCCCGGGCTGACAATGGGTACGGTGCAGGACACAAGCGACCGACTAAAAACTTCTCTCGAAGGGAAGATCCCCGGCAGCCTCGTCAGTATCGTCCCGACAAGCGACCGCTCTGCACCGCAGGGCAGGATCTGACCGGTTCCTCTCCCCCCGGATCAGGATGCCTCCGCCGGTTCCGGGGGCCCCGGGGTCCTCTCCGGAAAGGAAACTGTTTAATAACGCACACGACAACCCGATCCTATCGAGTGTGTACTTCCCGTGATCCATGTCCTCTATGTAGACGACGAACCATCCCTGCTCGAACTCACCAAGCTGTTTCTTGAACGGGATGAAGAATTCAACGTCGAGCCGGCAGTCTCTGCTGAGGAAGCACTCGGCCTGCTCCAGGATCATATGTACGATGCCATCGTCTCCGATTACCAGATGCCGGGCATGAGCGGGATCGAATTTTTACAGCACATCCGGCAGTCGGGAAACTCTACCCCTTTCATCATCTTTACTGGGAAAGGCCGGGAAGAGGTCGTGATCGAGGCCATCAACAGCGGGGCCGACTGCTACCTCCAGAAAGGCGGCAATCCGCGGGCGCAGTTTGCCGAACTCGCGCTGAAAATCCAGCAGATCGTCAGGAGATCCAATGCAGAACGCGCACTCCGGGAGGCCGAGGCACAGTACCGGGCGATCTTCCAGAATGCATCCGATATCATCCGGGTGCTCGACCGGGACGGCAAAATTGTCTACGATTCGCCGTCATCGTCACGTATTCTCGGGTATCTCCCCGGGTCGCTGAATGGGAAAGACCCGATAGACTTTATCCATCCCGATGACCGGGAACGTATCAGGTCAGACCTTGCCCTGGTGTATACAAACAAAAACCCCGGGACACCCTCTGAATTCCGGATACGAAAGGCAGATGGAGGGTATCTCTGGGTCGAATCGGTCGCCTCCAATCTTACCGGTGTTGAAGGAATAGACGGCTTCGTGACCACGACCCGGCCGATTGCCGAACGCAAAGCGGCAGAGGAAGAACTCAAAAAGAAACACGAGGAACTGCATGCTGCGTTTGAACAGCTGACTGCGACCGAAGAAGAACTGCGCCAGAACTACAACAATCTGGCAAAGAACGAGCGACGGCTCGCTGAGACTGAACACATGGTCAGAGCCTCGGAAGCATTCCTCAAATGCGTGATCGCTGATGTCCGC
Source organism: Methanoregulaceae archaeon (assembly GCA_019695435.1). Lineage (GTDB taxonomy): Archaea > Halobacteriota > Methanomicrobia > Methanomicrobiales > Methanospirillaceae > Methanoregula. Next base: position 3,559 of record JACTVF010000124.1, read on the forward strand.
GAAGGCATCACCGCTCTCGACACCAACCTGCGTTATATCCTCTGGAACCCCTTCATGGAAGAACTGACCGGGATCCCGGCCGCCGATGTCATAGGTAAACCTCTGACCGAGTTGTTCCCAATCTTTCATGACACCGAGATCCCCGGCAAACTTGAATGTGTGCTCGCGGGAGAGACCATGGAGACATCCGATATTCCGCTCGATCTAAAATTAAAAAAGAAGAGAATCTGGGTGCGATATATCGGGTCCCCTCTCTACGATCCTGACGGGACCATTATAGGCGTTATCGGTGTTGTCCAGGACATCACCGTACGTAAAGAAACGGAGCTCGCGCTGCTTGCAACAACCGAAAAACTCAGTGAGAACGAGGAGAATTACCAGAATGTCTTTGAAACGAAAAACGATCCCCTCCTCCTCGCCGATGCAGAAACCCGGACTATTCTCAATCTGAACCAGGCCGCGTCCGAGCTGTATGGGTATTCCCGGGAGGAGATGATGCAGATGGCCCTGCTGGACCTATCTGCCGAACCGGAGAAGATCAGGGAGGCCCTTGACCAGCAGGTCCCCCGGGTCACCTTGCAATATCACCGGAAAAAAGACGGTACGGTCTTTCCCGTTGACATTGCGCTTGCCTACTTTAACCACAAAGGCCGGTCGGTCCAGATCCTGTCGATCCGGGATCTGACCGGCGTACAGCAGATTGACGATGCCCTCAGGATTGCCAACGTCAAGCTCAATCTTCTGATCGGGGTGACCCGGCATGACGTGCTCAATTCACTCACCGCGCTCCTCGGGTACAACACGCTCATCAGGGAACGTGATATCGATGACTCCACCCGGGATCTTCTTGAAAAGCAGGAAAAGACCCTGCTCGCGATCCGTAAGCAGATCGAGTTTACCCGGGCATATGACGATCTCGGCGTCAAATCGCCGCTCTGGCAGCATGTCGGGAACACGGCGTCACGCGCCTACGCCCAGTTCATCAATACCATCTCGTTTTCCTGCGAGACCGGGGATCTTGAGATATACGCGGACCCTATGCTTGAGAAAGTGTTCTATAACCTGTTCGATAATGCGTTCAGGTACGGTGAAGGGGTCACGAAAGTCAGACTCTCCGGGGCAATGGACGGGACCGATCTCCTCCTCTTTTTTGAGGACAACGGGATCGGTATCATGGAGAGCGATAAGGCTCGGATCTTCTCACGGGGTATCGGGAAAAATACCGGCCTAGGCCTCTTTCTGACCCGGGAGATTCTTGCGATCACCCGGATCGGGATACAGGAAACCGGAGAGTACAGGAAAGGGGCACGCTTCACCTTACGGGTGCCGCGGGATGTGTACCGGCTCATGAAATAATGGTCGCTTCCCTAAACCTCTATGCAGGTAATGATCGGGACATTTTTGCGGAGTCTCTTATACATCTGCGATCCCTGCGGAGTAATGGTGCGGTCCCGGGTGAATCTTCCTGATCAGTGACCGCTCGAAGACATCCTCTTCGCTGACTAGGTGGGAGATGTAGCCGAGCGCCTGAAGGGTCCGGGCAAACTTCATGGTGGATGCGATGTATTCCGGTGGCAGTGCTGCGCAGTACTTCGGCGAGATCCGGTAGGTCTCAAGAACAAATGCCTCGTCCACCATGCCGGTTGTTCCTGCGACGAGCCGGGCACAGGTGGCAGGGTCGTGCCGGATCCATTCGCAGGCTGCCTCGTGGGCGGTTAAAAACCGGGTGAGCAGGTTGGTTTTTTCAAGCATCTCCCGCATCACGACGATCCCGTAACTCGGGTTGAACGGCCAGAGCCGGTCGGGAGGCACCGCGAGTCGTGCATTCCCGTACCGGTGTGCGGTGGCCGCGAGCGCCGGTGTCCCGGCCGCGGCCGCGATCTCGCCGGACTCTATGGCATCGGAAAGGAAGTCTGCCCACGGGTAGTTCTTTACCGCGACATCCCTTCTGCCGTACTCCCGGAGCAGTTCGTGGACGATCACGTCGTGGATTGAACCCTTCGGCGGTGTCCCGATGTTTTTCCCGGCAAACTGTGCGAGGAACTCCTGCATGCTGCCGCACTCTGCGAGGGTGGGCGTATCGCTCCCCGCGACCATCACGGTCCCCTCGATATGGCCCCCGGCAATGCAGGCAAGCCTCAAGCCCCGGTCGATCCCGATGATGACCGGGGGAAGGCCAATGTACCCGAGGTCGAGCGTGCCTGCCTGCATCGCGCTGATGATGTCGGGCCCCGAGGGAAAGAGTGTCCATGTGGCAGAAATGCCCTGGTCTGCGAGCAGTCCCGAGCCCCGGAGCAGGAATGCGGTATGGTACATGGTCGAGAGGTGGCCGATCCGGATCGTGTCCTCCTGCATACGTCACCCGATTTTCTTGAGAACCGCACCGATCGCCTCGTCCACGCAGGAGAGTTCGGGGCGGAGCATCCCGACCGGCACGTCCACGATCTTCTCTACGATCGAGGCGAGGATCGGGGCGCAGATGATGCCTGAGGCCCCGTCTTTTTCCGCCCGGGCCGCCGCAACGATACACTCGTCGAGAGAGTGGGCGGAGTATCCTTGGATGGCAAATTTCTGCCCTGCGGATTCCACTTCCCGGGTCTCGACTGCGTCCAGCAGGAACTTTGCTGCGATGACCGCGATGAACCGGTGGCGCTCCGGCTCAATGACGGATACGATCTTCTTTACGGTTGAGAGCCGGGGGTCCCGCTCCCCCAGCGTCACCTTGTACAGCGTGGAGACCGGGATGCCGGTCTGCTCCGCGAGTTCCCGGACCGACATGTTCCTGCGCTCCAGTTCCTCGTTCAACGCGGTGGTAAAATCGATCTCGAATATCCTTTTTGAGAACATATTAACCTTAATGTAATCTTTTTTAGATTATAATTATTACTATAAGGAAAAAATTCTTGCACTTTAGGAAATATATTTGAACAACCCTGCCCATGATCCTGTCATGAGCCACATGCAAACGTACGAAATTACCATCCTCCCCGGGACCAGCCGCGACGGGGATAAAGAAGGATTCGACCGGATCGTGATCCGGCCGGGTGACACCCTCTCGATCGTAGGGCCGACCGGGTCGGGGAAATCTGCGTTCATCAATGATATCGAGGTTCTCGCGCAGGACGATACAGCGACAGGAAGGAGTATCCTTGTCAACAGTGAGGAGCCATCGGAGGAGCTCGTGCGCGACCCGGCAAAGAAACCCATCGCGCTCATCACCCAGAGCACCCGGGTCATTGCAGACCTCACGGTCACCCGGTTCCTCGCCCTCCATATACGGGCGCGGGACACCAGTGCGCAGGACCTGATCGCCCGCACCATCGCGCTCGCGAACGAGT
>JACTVF010000125.1 GCA_019695435.1 Methanoregulaceae archaeon
CAACCATGCCACAGGTAACGCCGGCAGTTTCGCAAGATACCGGTACGCTTGCCATTTCATCGACGCCGGCAGATGCATCAGTATATCTTGATTCAGTAATGGTGGGAAAAACACCCCTGACACTGAACGCGGTGACAACCGGAACACATACCGTGGTGATCAATTCTCCCGGATACCTGTCCGTTTCGATGGATGTAGTCGTTGCCAAAAATAAGCCAACGGAGATCGCACCTGAACTTGTGAAGGCACCTTTCGGCCTCCCGCTGTCACCACTGACCGCCATCGCAGGCTGTATCGGGGCAACGGCCCTTTTCTTGGCCGGAAAACAGAGAAAACAATAATCAAAGTCTTCAGGGTGTCAGGTCAGAGACCGGCACCGGATTCAGTTTTTTATTTTTTTATTACCGTAATCTATAATGAAAACAAGGACCAATTTTAATCCTGCACACGAGGCCAGTGATTGTGAAAAAATTTGGTTTTATTGCACATATGCCGGATGAACCCGGTTCTCTTGAACGGGCTGCCGGAGTTATCAAGAAATATGAGGGCAATATCAACCGTATCCAGTACGATCGCAGGATAGATCCCTGCACCGTCTTTTATGAGGTTACCGCCTCCCCGGAAGCCTATTCGAAAATAACAAACGACCTTGCAGCTATCGGGTATCTCCAGACTTCCTTAAAGCCGCTGAGTTTTCTTAAATTCTCCGTGCACCTTCCCCATACGTCAGGATCACTCAGCCAGTTCCTGAAATATACGACAGATTCCGGTGCGAATATCGGGTTTATTGATTTTGACGATGCCGGGCGGCACCCGGATCGGCTGACGGTCAGCCTGAATCTCGAAGACCCGCCGGCTGTTGAACAACTGCTCGATCAGCTGAAAACACGTTACAAGCTTGAGATCCTTGAATACGACACCACGGGGAAACATCTCGACGATACAATTTTCTATGTACGCTTTGCCCAGGAGATCCGGGAGCTGATCGGGGAATCTGAAAATACGTTTCTGCTGTCCTTTCTGGCCGACACCAATCATATTGCCCAGGAACTGATGAACCGGGGGAACAATCCCCGCCAGGTCTTTGACAGCGTGCTTTTGACCGGCCGTACGATGCGTGCCACAACAGGTATGAATTTCTATGCCGACATTCAGAAGATCCTGGTAACCGATCAGGTCAGTCTTTTCTGTTTCCAGATGCCCTGCGGAGGAAGTATCTATGTCCTGACCACCCGTGAAGAGGCCCTGATGATCGATACCGGATACGGCATCTACCATAAGGATGTCATGAAGATGTTCTCCCACTACGGTCTCGGGGACGAGCGCCGGTTCAGTCAGCTGATCATCTCCCATGCAGATGCGGATCATTGCGGCGCCGGGGAATTTTTCCCTGCAGAAGCGCTCATGCATACGGGAACCCGGGATATTATAAAAACGAACAACCGGGCATACGGCTCACGGAGCGAGCATTCTGTCCTCGAAGCGTTTTATACCAAGATGATCAACCTCTTTTCACAGTTCAGTCCTTCAAAGAACATTACCTGTCTTCCGCCGGCCGGTACAACAAAACGCAGTATCTTCCCGGTCCTCATGACGGTCCGGATTGGCGATCTCGAACTTGAAGTACTCGAAGGACTTGGCGGCCATACCTTCGGGCAGATCTACCTGTATTCAGGGTCGGATGGGCTGCTTTTTACCGCAGACGCAGTTATTAATTTTTCCAGCCTTACACCGGAACGGGCGGCCTACAATTCCCTTGCGGATTTCCTGGTCACATCAGTGAATGTCGACAGCGATCTCGCGCGCAAAGAGCGCAGAGCACTCCTCGAACTTGCAGCAGAAACGGATCAGAACCTTGTCCCGCGGCAGAAACGTTGTCGGATCTGTGGCGGACATGGTGCTGTTTCGGTTCTTGAAAACGGGAAACTGGTACCCTTTGGTGAGATAACACAATACAGCGTACCGGCTCCATAAAAACAAAAATAGTTATTATTACGGAACATTTCCCGGTGTTCTTACCCGCTCTTATGTAGCCGGTAACAATCTCCGGGCAGTTACGAAATTCTCATCTACTATAAAACAGCATCATTGTGCGAGAAGGATGGAAAATCACAGGGTTCAGGAAATGATGCAGCTGATGGCATCAAAGATCCGGGCGATCGCAGATTCAATCACTGATGCAGATGTCGATGCGTTCATAGTCGAGATTTTACATGCCCGGCGCATTTTTGTCATGGGTGCAGGACGCTCGGGGCTTGTCGCGAAAGGATTTGCCATGCGCCTGATGCATCTTGGCCTCCAGTCGTATGTTGTTGGTGAGACAATCACGCCGGCCCTGCAGAACGGCGATCTTATTGTGATCTTTTCGGGATCGGGCAAGACAAAGACAATAGCGGATCTCGCGGAAACCGGTAAGGATATAGGAGCGCATATCTGCCTGATTACCTCGAATGCCAATTCCCGTATCGGAAAAATCGCCGATTGCATGGTTATCATAGAACACCAGCGTGACGATAGCGATAATGATGCAGCGGAGTTTGAGATCCGCCAGATGCTTGGTGATCACAAATCATTTGCACCGCTTGGGACCCTCTTTGAGACGGTCTCGATGATCTTCTCCGATGCTGTGATCTCGCGCCTCATGGAGATCACCAAAACCGATGAATCAGCGCTCAAGAACCGGCATGCAAATATCGAATAATATCAGGTATGGAGGGAAATAATTGACAGAGCAGTTCTCGCCCCGGGTGAAGGGAATAGAGATTTCAGGGATACGGAAGATCTTTGAAGCGGCGGGCCCGGACTCGATAAATCTTGGTCTTGGCCAGCCGGATTTTGACACGCCGCAGTACATCAAGGATGCAGCCATTGCCGCAATCCGTGCAGGAAAGACCGGCTACACCCCCAACACGGGAATCCCCGAACTCAGGGATGCTATAAGTTCCAAATTCAAAAAAGAGAACGGCGTGTCCTGTTCTCCCGACCAGATCATCGTCACAGCTGGTGCAAGCGAGGCGCTCCATATTGTTATGCAGGCGCTGGTAAGTGAAGGGGACCGGGTGCTCTGCGCCGACCCGGGCTTTGTTTCCTATGCGGCACTCGCAACGTTGGCCGGTGGCCGGCCGGTCGGCGTCCCGCTGGATGAAACGTTCCACATCGACATCGGACAGGCCCAAAAACTCATGGACAATTCCCGCCTCTTTGTCCTCAACTCCCCGGCGAACCCGACCGGAGCCGTGGAGAGCAGGGAATCTATCAAAGCGCTGGTCGAGTATGCGAACGATGCAGGAGTTACCATCGTCAGCGATGAAGTCTACGAACATTTCATCTACGGCAAGGACCACTGGAGTGCTGCCCGGTTCGGCGACAACGTGATCACGGTGAACGCAGCAAGCAAGACCTACGCGATGACCGGCTGGAGACTGGGGTATCTTGCCGCATCCCCCGAGATTGTCGGCCAGTGTCTCAAGGTGCACCAGTACTGCCAGGCCTGTGCGACATCGATCTCCCAGTACGCGGCTCTCGCTGCCTATACCGGGGATCAGGCACCGGTACGGCAGATGCGGGATGAATACCGTGCACGCCGCGACCTGTTCTGTAAAGGCCTTTCTGATATCGGGTTTGAATTCCCGGTGCCGGAAGGGGCATTTTACGCGTTTGTGCCGATGAAACCTGTGCTTGTGCAGAAGATCATCGATACCGGCGTCATTCTCACCCCCGGTTCGGCATTCGGTGCAAATGCGCCGGACTACGCCCGCCTGAGCTATGCCGCATCCCGCGAAAACCTCAAGCGAGCCCTTGATAGGATCAGAAAGGCAACAGGTGATTAATATGGTCAAGGAACTTTTACGGAAATTGTCCAATGCCCACGGGGTATCGGGCAGCGAAGGCAGCGTATTTGCCGTAATAAAAAAAGAACTTAAAGGATACGTCGATGAGATAACCGAGGATTCTATGGGAAATCTCATTGCTGTCAAGCATGGCAACAAATCCAAGGTAATGCTTGCGGCCCACATGGACGAGATCGGGCTCATGGTAAAGTACATCGATGACAAGGGTTTTCTCCGGTTTATTACGCTGGGAGGCTGGTATGCGCCGACCCTTTATAATCAGCGTGTCATCATCCACGGGATAAACGGTGACCGGATCGGTGTTATCGGCGGCAAGCCCCCGCATATGATGGACGAGGAGGAGCGCAAAAAAGGCGTCAAGACCGACGATATGTTTATCGATGTCGGGGCCCAGAACAGGGATGAGGTCACGGAACTTGGGATCGAGATCGGAACGCCCATAACGATCGACCGGGAGTTCACCGAGCTTTCCAACAACCGGGTGACCGGGAAGGCATTCGATAACCGCGCCGGTGTTGCGATGCTGATTAAAACCATGCAGAAAATGAAATCCCCATTCACCGTTTACGCGGTCTTTACGGTACAGGAAGAAGTCGGTCTTAAAGGGGCAAAGACCAGTGCCTTTACGATCGATCCCGACTGGGCAGTCGCTACCGATGTCACGATCCCCGGGGATCACCCGGGCATCGATATGAAAGACGCAGCAGTCGAGATGGGGAAAGGGCCGGTCATCACGATTGTCGACAGCAGCGGGAGAGGCCTGATCGCAAACCGCAAGGTTGTCCAGTGGCTGAAAAATGCTGCCGGGTCTCATGACATCCCTGTGCAGTTCGAGGTCGGTACTGGGGGGACGACCGATGCGACGTCCATTCACCTCACCCGTGGAGGTATTCCGAGCACCACGATCAGCCCTCCTGCACGGTACATCCATTCACCGGTTGAGGTTATGGACATCCGGGATATTGAAGGCGGCGTGAACCTGCTGGTCGCTGCGCTGAAAGTTAAACCGGCGCTGTAATTTTTTTTAGGAAACGTCCGGCAACCTCATCAAACATTTTTTGAAAAGTTCGATGATCTTACCAGTTTTTTCCCGGAAAGTCCGGCAACTTCACCGGACATTTTTTGAAAAGTTCGATAACCGTATCGGACTTTTTTTTAAAATCTTCAGCTGTTGATCCGGTATTTTTCCGGAATCCTCAAGTTCGGGACCCGGACTTTTCCGGGAATGTCCGGCCGGGCCATTGTCCGGTCAGACATACTGATGGGGGTTGATGCCCCCATACCCCCATGGGCGAGGAGTGCCGCCGCTCCCGACGGGGCGCTCCCGCGGCGGATCTGGCGAATAAATTTCCGGAAAAGATCGTTCCATTACAAATCCCCTTCAACCTTCTGAGACATTATCGCAACCGGGGGATGCCCGTGCGGCGGGGGCGCGAGCCCCCAAGAGCACGCTCTCTCCGGAAAATCCCGGCAGCACAACACGGAAGCCGGAGAAAAAATGCAAAATCAGAGAATCCCGGTGACGCATCTTTGGCAGGAACCTTACCTATCACCAACGGTAAAAACCCCTCAAAACCACCGTATCCCACCATCCGGATACCCCTGTTTCCGTCATACGAAGACGATGGAAGCGGATCCCGGGTGTTTTCCCGGAAAAACCGGGTCAATTTTCCCCGATCGGGAACCCCCTTTATTTTTCGACCATAATGCAATTCCGGGCATACCCGGAGTGCCGCATAACCTATTGACTCTCATTTTTTCACGCCTAAAGGAACGCGGCTAAATGTGCCGGTTTTTTCCTGATTAAATCGCGCCGTTTCAAAAAACAGCGATTTAAAACCAAAATCGTGGAGAGGATTGGCACCGCTTCCACTGGAACTTCCCGGACCTGAATACGGCCAGAAACCTCTCCGTCGGAGAATAGATCATGGGAAACCGTAGGTCCGGCACAGACCCCCCTTTATAAAGGGGAATCCACCTCGAGGAAGGTGATACCTACCGGGCGTGCGGGTTCGTGTAATCGTCCGGTCCCCACCATTCGAGTTCCTCCACGGAGAGAGCATTGACCCGGAGCCTCCGCCAGGCCCGCTCGTGCCGGGTGCGCAGCCAGATCTCTTTGGGGAACCATGCCGGGAACGGCAGCGCCCGGACCTCGCGGAGATCATCGGGAATCAGGTTTTCGTACATCGTATCCGGATTGATCCGGTACAGGGTCTGCCGGACCCGGACGATGCAGGCCGCTTTCGGCTTGAAGATAAAGAGATCGTACGCGAGGTCCGGGTGTTCGTTTGTCTGCCAGCGGTAGCCCATCTTCTCCGCGAACTTTTTTGCCTCATCAATGGCCGCGACCGGCTTTTTCCCCCGGGTCATTTTTTAGTGTGGGGGTTGGGGGGTTGAAGGGTTTGTGGTTGGAAGGAGGGGGAAGGATGCTTCCATACCCCTGCGGCGGATCTTCAAGAGAAAAATGGGCAATAGTTCTTTGGTGGTTTGAGAAATTTATCAGATCTCCTGAAAAAACCAAGGAAATAATCCTATTCTCCCAATTCCCTGATCTTTATCCTTAAAGGTTTATGAAAAAATCCCAAACAAATATTATTCATAATCTCAATTGAAGATTCTAATCCCAAAGTTACCATCTTCTTATAGTTATCAATTTCTGTGTCATCATATTCAGATCGTGGGTGTGTAATTTTGTCTCTAAATTTTTTAAATTCCAACAACCGACACCAACAAGGCTCTTTAGAGAAATTAAAATCGGGTTTAAATTTTGATAATAAAAATCGAAGTTTTTCTTCAGTTCTATGATATTCCGGGCTATCTATAATTTCAAATTTCCCCCCTTTAATTTCAAATTTTCTGTCGGTTAAAAATGCATTTTCGTACGATTGAAGTATTTCACCTTGATTGCATGTATCAGCAATATGATTAATGAATGATTCAACGGCACTCATAATGTGTAGTATCCCGAAATCATTTGACAACATCCCTAAATAGCGATGTGAGCAAATTAACGAATCGGGATATCCATCGTATCATCCGTCA
>JACTVF010000126.1 GCA_019695435.1 Methanoregulaceae archaeon
TTCATGGGGACGAATCGTATGGCACGAGAGAGGATCTGGCAGAGCTGTATCTGGATACCTGCCAGATGATCAGCCGGCTCAACCGGGCCAGTGCACACATGAATGCCGTCTGCAGCCTCATGCATTTCTATGATTACTCGTCAAACCCGGTCTTTCAGGAATATGCAGCACAGGAGGCGCAGCAGTTATGACCTGCGGGACAACCGGATTCGGGTTTTTCCGGGATACCGCCCGGTTCAGGCAGAAAGTCCTGTACTGGCATGTCATGCCGGCATGCACGGAACTGGGTTTCCGCTGCGAGGGGAAATCCAGTGCCGAAGCCATTGAATCCTTCTCGGAAGGGATCCTTCTCCAGAACCAGATGGCCTTTGCATCGGCTGCAGCGCAGCTGGCAAAGGATCGGATCGCATAAATTTTTACCGTCATTATTTCACCATGACTGGCGGGTTCTTTGTCTTTCCGCCAGGCACCGGTCTTTATCAGCCTCGCCCGGACTGCGCGGCGGTCGTCTTCAGCACCGGACATTAATCACTCTGTACGTCAAGTCCACAGTTCCCAAAAAAGGTACCGGCATTTCTTGTTTACCGCTACCTGAACTCTTTTATGGATAAACACAGAACCATTGAGATACATCACAATTGAGAACTTTCATCCAACCATGAATTATAAAGGAAGGACCAGGGATGAATACCCTTTCCCGTAACCCGGATATGCGGCTGATGCGGCAGGATCGCACCTACCGTCGGGTGCCGGTCCAGGTTTTTCCCTCTTTTAAACATATTTTTTTCCCGTGTCGTCACTGATGCGATATCCTCCCTCGCAGGTTTCCGGAGTAATCCACAGATCGAAGCGATCTTCGATTCCCTGGAGAATACCTGCGTTTCATCGTGCATTGTCTGACAACCGATACCATACATTCCAAGGGGAGATGACCTGTGAAATTCTCTGAAAGTATTATCGATACCATCGGCAGCACTCCGCTCATCCGGCTCCACCGGGTGCTCCACCCCGGGACACAGCCACTCGTCCTTGCAAAAACGGAGAGTTTCAACCCGGGGGGAAGCGCCAAGGACCGGATCGCAAAGGCGATGCTCCTTGCTGCCGAGCGGGAGGGCCAGATCCATGCGGGCGGAACCGTGGTCGAACCGACGTCAGGCAACACCGGTGTGGGACTGGCAATCATCGGGGCATCGCGGGGGTACCGGATGGTCTTTACCATGCCGGAGAAGATGAGCAAAGACAAGGAGCTCATCCTGAAGGCGTACGGGGCAGAGGTGATCCGGACACCGACCAACGTGCCGCCCGAAGACGAGCGGAGCTATTACAAGGTGGCAGAAAAGGTAGCCCGGGCTACGCCGGGATCCTTTGTCCCCAACCAGTTCGCAAACCCGAACAACCCGGCGGCCCATTTCGCCTCAACCGGGCCGGAGATCTGGAAGGATACCGACGGGGAGATTACCCACTTTGTCGCAGGTATCGGAACCGGCGGCACGATCTCCGGTACCGCGCGGTACTTCAAGGCAAAAAACCCGGACATTAAGATCATCGGGGTAGACCCCGAAGGCTCGATCTACCATCACGTGTTCAACGGGACGCCCCCCGAGTCCCATCCGTACAAGGTCGAGGGGACCGGGGAGGATTTCATTCCCGCAACCGTGGATCTCGATATCATGGACGATATCATCGTGGTCAACGATGCAGACGCGTTCCGGATGACCCGGAGATTGGCGCGGGAAGAGGGCATCCTCGCCGGCGGGACATCGGGCGCATCCGTGTTTGCCGCTGCACGCGTGGCGCAGAACCTCAAAAAGGACGACCTCCTTGTGGTACTGCTGCCGGATACCGGCCGCAACTATCTCACCACGATCTTCAACGATGAATGGATGAAAAACAACGGTTTCGCGGACGTGATCTGACATGAAATTCGAGACTGCAGCGGTGCATGCCGGGGAGGAGCCGGTGCTGACAGCGGGAGGATCCGGGGATGTCGTGGTCCCCATCCACCTCTCGTCCACGTTCGCCCGCCGGGACGTGGCAAAACCGACGGGAGGATACGAGTATTCCCGGAGCGGGAACCCGACCCGTGGTGCGCTCGAGCAGAAACTGGCAGCGATCGAGAACGCACGATTCGGGCTCGCGTTCTCATCGGGGCTTGCCGCTGAAACGACCGTGGCCCTGACCCTGCTCAAAAAAGACGACCATGTGGTCGCGTTCGACGATCTCTACGGGGGCACCCGGAGGCTCTTTGGCCACGTGTTCCAGGAGAACTTCGGGATTGCCCTCTCCTACGTGGACGCACGGGACGCCGAGAACGTGAAGGCCGCACTCCGGGACACTACGCGTTTGGTCTGGCTGGAATCCCCGACAAACCCCCTGATCCGGCTCTGCGATATCCGAAAGATCGCCGGGATCGCCCATAACGTAGGTGTACCCGTGATTGTCGATAACACCTTTGCGAGCCCGTACTTCCAGCACCCGCTTGCGCTCGGTGCGGATATCGTCGTCCACAGCACGACCAAGTATATCAACGGTCATTCCGACTCGGTGGGCGGGGCAGTGATGCTCTCCGATGAGACACTGTACCGGAAGATCCGGTACAACCAGAATGCCGCAGGGGCGATCCTCTCGCCTTTCGACAGCTTCCTTGTCGCCCGGGGTATCAAGACGCTCGCCCTGCGGATGGAGCAGCACCAGAAAAACGCCCTTGCCATCGCCCGGTACCTTGAAAGTCACAAGAAAGTCAGCGCTGTTTATTATCCTGGTCTTCCCTCGCATCCCCAGCATGCGCTGGCAAAAAAACAGATGGAGGGATTCTCCGGCATGTTCTCCTTTGAGATCAGGGGGGGGAAACGGGCGGCGTGCAGGTTCCTGCGCTCGCTGCGGCTCTTCTCCCTTGCCGAGAGCCTCGGGGGGGTTGAATCGCTCATTGAGCACCCGGCGACGATGACCCATGCCTCGGTCCTGAAAGCGGAACGGGAGAAGGTGGGGGTAACTGACGCGCTCATCCGGGTATCCGTGGGCATTGAGAACACCGGGGATCTCATCGCGGACCTCGGGCAGGCGTTCGGAGAGACCGGATCATGAATGTGTGGCGGAGGAACGGTATCCCCCTGATGTACCCCGGCACCCGGGGATGTAGGGAGTAAGGGAGAAAAGCTGATGAAGTAAACAACAGAATTGACCTGTACCGGATCTCCTTTCGGGTCCGGAGAAAAGAACAGCACTATGGAAAAGAAAGAAAAAAGATATGGGCCGGTGTGGCAGAGCGGTTAATGCCTTCGCCTGCAAAGCGGATGCGTGGGGGTTCGACTCCCTCCGCCGGCGTTTAGAGAAACAGGGGATTATCGTCATGGAACTGTACAGCACCTTATCACGGACCGTTGAGCCACTCGAAACCCTTCACCCGGACCGGATCTACCTCTTCGTCTGCGGTCCGACGGTCTATGATTATTCGCACCTGGGTCATGCCCGGACCTACGTGGTCTTCGACGTGCTTACAAAGTACCTCCGGTGGACCGGAAAAGAGGTTTTCTACCTCCAGAATATCACGGACGTTGACGACAAGATCATCAACCGCGCAAAGGAAGACGGCATATCCCAAAGCGTCCTTGCTAGGAAGTTCGAGGCCGAATACCTCCGGGACATGAAGTCCCTCGGGATAGACGCTGTCAGTTACTATGCCCGGGCCACAACCCACATTCCGGAGATCATCGGACAGGTCAGGCGTCTCATCGAAAAAGAGGTGGCCTACGTCACCGAGTCCGGGGTCTACTTCAATCTCGATACGTTCGGGCATAATGGGGAACTTTCGGGGCAGGAACGTGCAAAGAGGGTCAGCCGCGTTTCCGATGCTACCAAGCACAACCCGCTCGATTTTGCACTCTGGAAACTCGGGGAGTACGGCGAGTACACCTGGGACTCTCCCTGGGGACGGGGCCGGCCCGGGTGGCACATCGAAGACACGGCGATCTCCGAGAAGTACTTCGGGCAGCAGTACGATATCCACGGTGGTGGTCTTGACCTGATCTTCCCTCACCATGAGGCAGAGATCGCGCAGATGGAATCCCTGGAAGGAAAACACCCGATGGTCAGGTACTGGCTGCACACGGGATTTTTGACGGTGAAAGGCGAGAAGATGTCCAAATCGCTCGGGAACTTCATTACGATCCGGGATGCGCTCAAGACCTGGAACAGGGATGTCCTGCGGTATTTTATCCTCCTCTCCCACTACCGGTCACCGCTCCAGGCCACCGATGAAGGATTAGCGAACACCGCAAAGGGGCTCGACCATATCCGGGCAATTGCAACCAAAGACAAGGGGGCCGATGCGGAGGGGCGGAGGGCCTTTGTTGAGGCTATGGAATCCGACCTCAATACGCCCATGGCCCTTGCGGCGATCCAGAGACTTGCAGGAAACGGGGACCTTGAGGCACTCCGGGAATACGGGCAGATCCTCGGGATCAATTTCCTGAAGGAGACAAGTGCCCCACTGAGCGTCCTCCATGAAATCCGGGCGGAACTGCGGGCACAAAAGCAGTTCGCGGTTGCGGACCTGATCCGCGAACGGATGGTGGCGGCGGGGATCACCATCACAGACAAGCCGCTCTGATCCTTCCCCTTTTCCGGGAAGAAACCAGCTGCAGTCGATAAAGGCGGCCTGCTTTTTGCCCGTCGCATCCCCGGACCCGACAGGAACGTCCGATTTTTTCTGCCGCATTAAAACGGGTTTTAAATCAATCTGGGCGGTATTTGCGGATTTCTCTACTGGTAAATAAATTGCATGCGGATAAGGTTGTCTGAGGATTTTGAAGAATCCCGGCACACCCCCCAAAAGAGGGCTAATCCCCCCACCATGAGAAGAGGGGGGAAGGATTGACGGGATTCGCGTCAGAATCGTCAACCGTGAAGGAATCCCTGGCACGGCACAGCTGAAGTATACCAAAGGAGTTGAATCACATGGCAAAAGTATATCTGAAAATTGATCTGGAAACGGGAAAGGAGAATGAAGCAAAAACTGCACTGAAAAAGGTCAGCGGAGTAAAAGGCGCAGAATTCGTCACAGGAACGCACGATCTGATTGCCTCAGTTGAAGGGAAGAGTTTCGAGGAGATCGTGACAAAAACCCTGCCTGAGGTACGTAAAATCAAGGGGATTAGAAAGACGGTAACAGACTTCGCCTTTGAATGGGCCTAACCAGCTCAACCGTGTGCGGCAACATGCAGTTCTGTTTTTCGTTTACGGTGAGAGACTAATCTTTTCACCTTGGACCGTATTCTGTCCTCACCGTAGACGTACCAGAACCTTATCAATAACCGGGGAAACAGGGAAATGTTTCCAGATTTCCCCGCTGTATGAGTACCCGTAGGGAAATGGTGAACCAACAAAAAATCAGGAGGACGAACTATGGAAGAGATCGTGTACGAAAATCCCCGGGTATTTATTCCCGACAACCTGCATATCGGGATCCTTCGGGCTGTTGCCGAAAAGCAGGGGTGTCCCATCCGCCATGTGGTCAGCCGGCTCGTACCTGACAAGAGCGAATGGGCGATCAGGAAGGACATTCACGAATTGCTCGCAAAAAACTATCTTGATGCGGGCTCGCCGGCTGCGAACGACATCCTCCTCCGGCTCACCTCAAAGGGTCGCATCCTTCTCCAGCAGAATCCATCCTGACGAATGTGTTCTTTTGTCTTTTTGAGAACAGGGTGTATCCGCTGTTAGGAGCGTAATCACCACTGAGAGGTGGTGGCAGGCTTACTTTCTTGTGTGTGCGTTTATGCGAACAGCACCACACAATTCTTACCCGAACGAAAGCACCCTATCGGAATCGGTGACAAGGGCTGCCTTCAGTAACAGGTAATCTTCCATGGGATGCTCTCCGGATCGTTTCAGAATATCTGGGAAATGACGGGCATAATATCCTGATATCCGGGCAATTCTTGCCCGGAGTTTACGGTATTCATGTGCTCCTCCCATTCCCCCGCGTCAGGCCGGGTGATCGCACGATGGCTCCGCCGACACGGAATGCCGCCTTTGCGTGAGAAGCGGGTACAGCCACGCGGTGAAAAGAGAAACAGGAACGAATCGATAGTTACAAAAAGGACAGGGGCCAGCGGTGAGGTGCTCACCACTAAGCCGGGGATGGGGGGAACGTGCCGGTTATACGCATAGGACGCATCATACAGCGACCACCTCTTCCTTTGGCTGTGTGTTCAGGCCGTACAGGCTCTGCCGTGCATCGATGAAATAATAATGTTCGATTAGGAACTTTTCATCTTTGAGCCTGATCAATGCATACCGGACAGTACGGGATGGCAGGGCGGTCTCACGGATGAGATCCTTCTGCGTCAGCTGACCGTTTGTTTCCAGCACTTTATATACGAGCTTTGCCGATGGCGGCAGGTGCCCGATCCGTGCGAATAATCCTTCATTCGCGCCTACGTTGTTTTCGACAAAAACGATCCCTCATAGTGGATCACCATACCTAGGTGTGAAATCACAATTGTTAAGTCTTTCGCTTCCAGACCCCCGGGCCCGGGCAGTCCCCGAAGGGGAAATACGAGAGAATTGGGGTTTGATGTTATTTTAAGACAAAATTCTCCCTTTTTTAACCCCCCATGCATATCCCGGATAATATGCTTCCCAAGCATATTATTTCTGACCGCGCATTATTTGCGCGCATTTTTGGTTCATGCACTCTTTCCCACAGCACAGCCTTTGTCCGAAACAGACCGGTGGAAGAGGGAGTCAAATATCCCGTGAAAATATCCCCTCTCATCAGAGGGTTTCCCCGCATCTTATTTCCGCTGGGAGCGCGGCAGAACAGGATCCTGGTGAGGCATATCAACGGCCATCTTCTCGGTTCCTTGCTGGACGCACCGCCGGGGAT
>JACTVF010000127.1 GCA_019695435.1 Methanoregulaceae archaeon
TTACATTGGGAATTGTCAGGATGGTCAGGGCTCCGGTCGTGATCGTGACAGTCGCCGTCCCTTCCGTGAAGGTTCCGCTAAAAGCGCCGTTGGTAATTGTTGCTGATGCTCCGTTGAAGGTAAATGTTCCAGATGGCAGCAGGAAACCAATCGTGTAATACGTCGAGCTCCCGCTGATGGTTGTGGGCGTAGCCGATGCGGTCAGACAGGACAAAGCAAGAACTGCCGCTGCGATGATGCTGAGAATGCGTTTCATTGTGGTTCCCCCTCCTCGTTACTTCTTTGGTTCACTACTCCAAATTCTGTTGTCTGGTCCGGTATTTCATCAGGGGGTTCGATCCAGATGCATTGATTTTCAGTATACGCCGTTGCTGAAATTACTCCATCTTTTTTCATGAAACGAAAAAGCAGACGCCGATCAGGATTCACAAGTTCGCGCAGGACGTTGGCGGAAATAACCACTCCGTCAATGTCGATGATCCCGATCTCTTCATTGAGTCGGATGCGCATCCTACGCCGCCTTTTTATTTTCGTCGTTGAGCTCTACGATGTGTGCGGAACAGCGGCACCGAGGATGTGCCGGCGGTGCGGGGTCACCTGAAGGGAATAATTCACCGAGCGGTATTGGCCCTTCGTCGTTATTCTCTGTACATTCCTCTTCGTCGTCATCCTCGTGAAGCATACTCAAAAGCCACTCGATTGATTTGACCACGCCGGTTTTCATCCACGCTTCCAGGTTCCCGCGGGACTGCGCAAACTTGACCTCCGTCTCCGCGATGAATCGCGCGCGCTCTTCCGAGAACACGCCGGCCGCTTGTATCCTCGCTGCCAACTCATTCATCGGAGTTTCCCGCTCGAACGCTTCTGTCAGAATCTGGCGTAGCATATCCCGCGTTGAATCGGTGATGGCCATAGCCGCTCTTGGATTCTGGACGAGAACACCATTCACCCATTTCATCCCTACGAGTTCAGCGCCGCGATTGCGAGCGTAATCCATGGCCACCTGGTTCACATCGCTGATTACCGAACTGGTGATAACTCGAACTGGGGTGGGAGCAAGGCTTACCGTCAATGGTCCTGCCTGAACTGCTCTTCCCGCCTGGTCAATCCCGATCGACGCACCATCAAGAGATGCTTCAGAGATGGGAGCTTCAACAGATTCAGGAAGAGTATCCCATGGGATGCTGGCCATGATTTCGTCGACCATCTGATCTACCTGGCGTGCTATCTCTTCCTGCGACAGCGGCTCATTCTCGGCCTTGGCTACCTTTTTTGCGCGCGGTGAGACGATGACAATGTTGGATCGAACTTCATGAAAGAACTTATAGACCTTGGCAAATAGTTGAGCCTTCGCTGTGCGGCAACGAATCGTGTCCCGGTTCGGATCGAGGATGGCAGGCTGCGTATTGGCTTTGGCGAGTTTCTGCTTTCCCTTCCCGCCGGCCGGAGGCTTATTCCCGTCACCATCTGGCTCGTCGTCATCATTCCCGCCATTGGCCGCCGTGCCTAGCTTCGGCTCTGGAGGCGTGGGCAAGAGTCCCATCGGGACCCATCCTGTCGCAATCCACTTCCCGAGTTGGTCAGCCTCGGGCTCCGATCGCGGGTCCCATCCTCGCGCAATCCTCTTCTCGTTCACTGTTGCAACGCCGGATTCAAGATCAATCTTGTCGATCTCAGATTGCTTAGATGGATCTGGATCTTGCGAAATATCGAACTTGAACTCGTACTTCTTATAACCCATTTTTCCCTGGAGGATAAAGTTTATTGTTCTCTCTACCCACTCACGGAATGGAGAAATTCCCTCTTCTTCAGCAGCTTCTTGGTTGGACTGAGCGCTCGCTCTATTCATTGGCCGGGTAAGTCGCTGCGCACTGATTCCATAACCGAAACATAATTTTTTGATGTGAAGATCATCGAACTCGTCAGATAGTTTCGGCTCCTCTAACTGCTTGATGAACTCTTCCTTTGGGCTATCAGCAGTTTTGAATCCTTGCGCGAATCGGAACATCCTGCGGGATTCAAGATTCCCTCTCATGTCGGAATTCAAGTAATTCATCGCTGCTTTCACAATATCCGGCTGAGTGTCGGATGGCACAACCCACAGGACATTGGGAATCGATCCGTCCTTGTAGAAAGCCTTCACATAACGAAGGCGCTGAATCCCGACTTCAATCTCTTCGGCCAACTCTTCTGTTGGGGAAACTCCGTAAAGCGCAGAGGCGATGTTCCCCTCTTCATACACAATCTTTCGCGGCCGATAAATGAGCTGATCGGATGAAAGGTTGACGCGCGGTATTCCTTCCCACAACTGTTGGAACGCTGGCGCCGGCGGGGCAGGCGTATAACCGTTCGCATCTACCAGGCGAGTGATGTATGCCCCTTGCATGATGCGCCATTCGTAGACGGTCCCATCCTTTGCTTTCCTGAGTAGGACACAGCCAGCGTCGATGCGCAGCATATCGTCGATGAGCGGCTGTACCCAATCTTGAAACTCATGCTCGCCATCGGGGCAAGTCATGAAATCTGTTAATTTCAGGATGGTGTCGTCTTTCAGTTGCTTTGCTTCTCGGGCTTTCTTGTCCTCTCCGGGTTGCGCGCGCAGTTGAATTTTCCATCCGAGAGAGCTGATGATGTTCTCGACGTTGCTGATGCACATCCTGGCGAGAGGATAGCGAGCAAGGGCCTGGAGGTCGGCGGCGGTATACCGGGAGTCTGGCCGCGGCGTGAAGATGAGGTTCTGCCCCATCTGCATGTTGAAGCCGAGCGGCTGTGCATCGGGCGGCCCGAACGGTCGAACAGGCTGCAAGGGACTGGGCCAGTCCGTCGCTTTGATGCCGGGAATGAGTTCGTCGGGAGCCTGGTAGAGCTGGCCTTGCAGGTTGGTGAGCATGGAGGCCAAGGCGCCGAGAGGCCGGACGACTGCTGCCGATCCTGCCTTCTTGAATACCGCGAGAGCAGATAGGTTTGCCATCGACTCGCAATGTAACACGTCTGCCGATTTTGCAAAAGATTAGGAAGGAAATTTTGGAGGAGTTGTATTTATTTGTTACAAGTCAGAGTCCTGCTTTGTTACAACGAGGTTACGATTCCTCAGCCCAGGATCGATCAGTTCTGCTCCCATCGATGCTGCCGACGCCATGAGTACCAGTTCTCCGCTGTAGATGCGCGGCACCGGCTTGGCTGCCTTGCTGGCGGGGTGCGCACGGCGCTTCCGCACCAGTGTCCTGCCCTGTGTACGACTATGGTTCATTCCGTTCCAATCTCAATGCGCGAGCCTTCCGCTGCTGCTCATGCTGCCGTGGTCTTGGACACCGCCGCACACATGATGTGTGGTCGTAGCGGCCCGCGCGTCTCCCCGTTGCCGGGAAGCTGTTAGGCCGCCAGGCGAATGACCGGGTTCTTCTTGGAGAACTTCGTGGTGATGGACTTCCCCTCGATAATCAGTTCCCCGTCCTTGCCGCCCTGCAGATCGTAGGCGCTGCTGTTGGACTTCTTCCGCAAGACGCGCGCAGTTACGCCCTCGTCCACATCGATGAACGTGTCTCCTACTGCCAGATTTTCAAACTTCGTAACTTCCATTTCATATTCTCCGTTTCTGTGAGGTTATCGTGCGTTGTGGTTTCCCGCCGCTCCCGCTACTTCTTCGCGGGTTCGGCTGGCTTTGCTTCCGGGGCTTTTGCTGGCTCCGGCTTCAATACACAGACCGGATCTCCATGCTTTGGCCCAGGACTCTGATCGAGCTGTGGCTGGTACTTATCGCCACAGGCCTTGTTAAGTTCGGCAACCACAGCTTGAAACTCCTGCTGCGCTTGCTGTATCTGCTGCTGCGCTTGCTGAAGGGCTGCGTTGGCGCTCGTGATATTGTCATGGGCCTTGAAGTACATGGCCCGCTGATCTCCGGTAAGAACCGGGGGAGCGTCGGCTTTTGGCTGTGCTGGCGCGGGTGGTTGCTGCGCGTAGATTGACATCGCTCCGAGCATCAGAGCCGTCATTCCGAGGATTGCTGCAATTCGTTTCATCGTTTCCTTTCTCCTGTCTCCCTTGCGGGAACTCAACCTTGTTCGTGGCCGAGATGCCACTGTCCACATCCTGAAATCTTGCACTTATACGCTTGCATCTTCCCTTTTCCGTGCGCTACCAGTCCTTCAGATCGATTGTGGTCCCGCGCGGCCTTCTGTGCCATCTGGCGGGACGGAAATAGTGCTTTGGAGCATTGCTGCGCAACCGTGACGGGATTTTGAACCTTCAGAAATGCGTGTGCCATCGTGCCTCTTACGTGGTCAACCCCTGAATCTCGGTCCCGCCAACCTCGTCGGCGCCAACGGGCCGGCCACCTTCCTGCTCGATGCTGTAGAGCGGCTTCACGCGGAAAAATGCACTACAAGCGGGGCAGGTCAGTCTCAAGAGTCCTGCCCGGATCGCATCACCTTTCCCCGGCCTCGTTGTTACAACCTCGTATTTCATGGTGAGCCCGACGTGACCACAGGCCCTGCAACGTATCTTGGCCGGGTCAACAATCGGCAGCGAAGAAGCCTTGGGCGGCGGGACAATCAGCCGCAGGACGAACCGGAGCGCCAGCCATAGCCACTTGAAAATCATGTTACAACCGTATCACTTTCTGACCTGTCCCGCAATGCCTGCGCGGCTTAGTATCTTCGGGTCGAACTCATTTGTTACAACAGCGGCCCAATTCCGAGTACAGCCGTTGCAGTGGTAGGAGTTGCCGATCCTGACCACGTTGGGTGACTGGCAGAATTTGCAGGACACGCCTTGCACTCCCCGGTCTGGCTTCACAACCTTTGCGTTTTGCATAGTCTCCTCCGCCTGGGCTACCGCGGCCGCCGTCTCCTGCTCATCATAGGCCAGCAGGCCATATGTGTAGTTGTGCGCCTGTAGCCATATTCCAAGTTGCGATGCACTGTCACACATATCGTCGTGAGCCGCGCCAGGGAACTTCGTAAGCTGATCGATGAATGGCTCGCACCATGCAGCATTGCGGTCAACGTACCAGTTCCCGGACTGCCATTCCCCACAGACGGCGAACATCCGGGCAATCTTCCCGCCTTGTGGATTGACCTCAATGACGCCGGGGATCTGCTGCTTGAGGCGTTTGATAACGGCGGGACCGTTGGCCTTGTCCTCGACGAGTACAGCCTTCGCTCCCCACGTCTGGCGCATCCTGAGAATAGCAGCCTCTGTCGCGGGTTCGTCCAGGCGTTTGTTGACAACCTCAAGGATGTATCGGTTCGGTCCCTTGACTCCTGCCGCAAGGATGGCAACATAGTCGCTGGTCGCTAAGTCTTTGAATGTACAGTCGGCTGAGATGATAACTGAGTCGAACGATGCCGGCAAAGGTGGATCTTTGACTCCGGTGATCGGATCAGTCCCGCCGTAGTAGCGAATCTCGCTGCGCTTAATCATGTTACCTTCGAGCGGAGAAGGATGGCCTTGGTAGTGGCCAGACCATACCAGGCGGAGTTTCTTGAGTCCTGCCACAACCTCTGGCGGGAATCGATCGGGCTGGAGCACAGCGCCGGGCTCGCGCTCAACCACACGGCCGCTGATCGGGAAAACCCACTGCTCGGGACCCAGGCTCCCGTCTTTCTTCCGAACTGGCTCCGCCTCAAGCGGGATGGAGACGTGTGTCCACTCGCCAGCGTTATTTTGTAACACGTACCCTGTTACATCAAGCTCTGCTGTCCTCTGTTCGACGATGAGCAGCGCGCCCGTGGCCTGGTCGTTGAGGCGTGATCGCCAGGTGCTATCGAACCACTCACAGGCCGCCTTGCGCTCAATGTCAGAGCCGGCGCGCCGCGGGTCCAGCGCGTCGTCGAGGATCAGCGTGTCGCCGCCGAGTCCCGTTACGGTTCCTCCAACTGACGTGGCAATCATTTGGGCTTCGTGGTTGTTCTTGTATTTCGTCTTTTGATTCTGGTCCGAAGCAAGCCAGAGCTTGTCTCCCCACAGCCTCTTGAACCAGTCTGACTCGATCAATGTCCGGCGCATCACAGAATGCTCCGTGCTCAGATCGCCGGAGTAGGATGCGCAAGCGAAGTTGTGTGTGGGCTCTTTCGTCCATACCCAGGCGGGAAACAGGACCGTACACATGATGGTTTTCATTGTCCTGGGCGGAACCGTGATGATGAGACGCCGGCACTTCCGCTGCCAGACGAGCGTCAGCCATTCGGCGATCAGGTCATAGTGCCAGGACCAGCTCAGAGTGAGTCCTGGTCGAATGACAGGCCAGGCCGCGCGAACAAAGGCTGTGAAGTCCCGTTCAAGGCTGGTCCGATACGCGATGCGCTGCGCCTCATCCTCTGACATCTTGTCGAATCGTTCCTTCTCGGATGCCAGAAACTCAAGCTGCTTCAGTTCCTCATCGCTGAAGAAGGGCATTAGTTCGGCAATGTCAGCAGGGGTAGCCATAAGTTATTTACTTTTCAAGAGCGCCATGCCTTCGGCCACGATAGCGAACTTCACGGCCTGCCGGACAATGCTCTCTGCGGCAGTCTTGCGCGCCTCTGGACTCGCAAAGTAGTAGAGCCTCCATTGTCGAATGGCCGTGAGGATGTGAGGCTTGTCGTGGATTGGGATGTTCCAACCGTCAGCGGGGATCACAATAGAAGATGCAGGATAGAGAGGTTCGGGAATGGTCATCAACGATTGGAGTAGTGAGGTCCCGTTCATGCTGCGCGCGCCTTTCTTTCAATCAGGTTGACCACCAGACGAACTTGAGTAGGCTTGAACTCCGTTAGCTTCGGCCAGTTCTTTCGTATAATCTCCAGAATCTCAATCTGCGGGACGTGTGTCTTTTCGTGGACTTCCTGCACAACGTCTGCCAATGTCATGTTATCACCTTGGAAACTTGCATAGTTCATCA
>JACTVF010000128.1 GCA_019695435.1 Methanoregulaceae archaeon
GGTTATGGGCTGGGCGTTGGTGTCGTAGTTCTGGCCAAGCGTCGCGGGAGACAGGTTAAGCGGGTATATTGCCAGTGCCATGAGCCGTTTGATACTCCTCTATAGTCGCTCGTCGTACGCCCACTGAAGCTCCTGGTCCGCGAACGCCCGCATGCCGCCGTTCCTTAAAACCTACAGAAATCTACTTTCGCAGACTTCCTGTTTAATTCTCGCTTCATCGGGGTTGCTTACAGCCGTAGCCTCTCTGCGAGCATCTTTTGGCTCTTCCTCGAACTGGGGAAAGAGTTTCTTCTTGCCGTAATTCTCCAAATTTATTGAGGCGTTCAAGTCTCCTCTATTTCTTGGGTTTGGGCGACGTCGAAGTCGCCGCGCCCTTGGACTCTTTTTCCCTATCCTCGGCCTCAATCTGCGCCTGGGCGGCCTTGATCGCAACCTTCTCGGCTTCCTGGGCGGCGTTGAAGTCGTTGATCGCCTTGCTGGCTTGGGTCAGTTCGGAAAACATGATGCCGGCCTTTTGCGCGGCTCTGGCAGCCTCGATCCTGGCGATCTTGTTGGATTGAATCCTGTCCTTTTTCGCTTGCCGCTCTATGTCGTCTGGACTGGCTCGCCGCCAATCGCCGAACAGGAAATGAACGGTTTGGACATAGCTCCTGCGGGTGGGATATCCGGTCGAGTCGAGGTTGAAGTCCATCGTCCTAACCTCGCCGCTCTTGACGTGGACGACCTTTTGCTGCGTGCCCTTCCATTGGTTCAGGTACTTTTCGATCAACAGCCCCTTCTCTCTCCGGTTTACGTTCTGATAGTTATTGGCATCCTTCGAGTCGGGATCGTGGAACACCATGCTCGTATGCGGATTGATTATTGCCATTTTTATGCCTCCTCGTTCGCGCTATTCCTCTAGTTGAGGGTGGCCGGGAGGGCACCGTTGCCCTCCCGGCTTGCGGCTTCTGCGACTAGCTCTTGATTAGACAACTCCAGAGCTGTTGGCCAGGAGCGTCGCCTACCATGGTCCTGATAACCGCCTCCTGGGCCAGCACGTCCTTGTTGTACATGAAGCTCATCTGGAGAGCTATGCCCGACGGCGCGTCGATGAAGTTTCTCGCCACGACGCCGATGCCCGGCATTGGAAGATCAGGCGGGCGAACAATGACCGCCAAGGCCTGCTTGTTCCAGATGATATTGTTGCATTCCACGACCGTCACGGTTGGGAACGCCACCAAATTGCTCTGCGACCACCTGCCGCCCAGGTACTGAAGTTCCTGGCCGTAGGTGACAGGGTCGTCCACCACGAGCGAGTTCTGCGTCCCGGTGGCCGGCGCCCAGCGGGTCTGCGTCCAGGTGATCGTCGGAATGGCGATCAGGCTGTCGTAGGCGTTGGGGGACGGGGCAACGAGGCCGTAGTATTCCTCGGCGGGGGCGTAGTTCTGAACCAGCACGGATTGGGCGCTGGACAGGGTCGCAGACGTCAGGGCCGTGTTGTACGCTCCGACCACGTTCGCAGCCGGCACGTTATAGGTCAGGTCGGTAACCAGCTGCTCCTCCAGGGAATTTAAAATTCCAAAAAGGGCTCCCTGCACCGTGGCCGGGATGGTCGGCTGCTTGCTGATGAGCGCGCTGACGAAATCGGTGACTCCAAAACTGTTGTAGATGTCGTCCGAAATCGTCACCTCTGACACCAGAGGGGGCACATCGTTTAGGATTTTCGTCTGCCCGTCTATTAGGTTTCGGGCAGTCTGGTTTTGGGCGATGGTGACCTTGGCGGTCGCGCCGACGGCGGCCACCGTGTCCGTCACGTCCAACATGTGCTTGAACGGAAGGCCACGGGCCCTCAATGCAGGCACAAACCTTGAGAACATGAACGGCATCAGCGAATACACGAAATCGCCCGAGTTCATGCTATAGGGAGAAATGCCGTAGCCGCCGCTTCCCGCGGCGCCTACAACGTCGGAACCGACCGACGCGTACTGCGTTTGGATGTTGCCAAACGGACTTGCTGGTGACTGAGACATAGTGCCTTATTCCTTATTTCGGAACCATGCCGAACTGGGCCGCTTTTTGCAGCATCGCCGCGTTGGCAAGGTCCGGGTTTTGAATCATCTGGTCAACGGTCATCGTGGAGATGTCCGGGACCTGAGATCCCC
Organism: Methanoregulaceae archaeon; assembly: GCA_019695435.1. Classification (GTDB taxonomy): domain Archaea; phylum Halobacteriota; class Methanomicrobia; order Methanomicrobiales; family Methanospirillaceae; genus Methanoregula. The sequence continues at coordinate 2,142 of JACTVF010000128.1, forward strand.
TGTTGACCCCCTGTTGGTAGCTCCCACCCACCTGGCCCGGGGTCCTTACCGGGGGGATGAGGTTGCGGCCGCCGGCCTGGTTCAGGATCTTGTCGCCGATGAACGAGAAGGGGTGTGTTTCCCCGAATTCGTCCTGGTACGCGACCTGATCGTCAGCCGTGGTCGTCAAGCCCTTCCACTTCATGCGCCCCTGATCGTCGGGAGCGCGATGCTGCTTTTCCACGAAGGCTTCAAAGTACGGCAAGAACTCCGCCGTGATTCCCTTGTCCTTCGCGTAGCCCCTGATCTCGGTTCGAATGGCCTTGTCCCTGATCCGCTCGTCCCGTATATCGAGCTCGGCCTTCAGGCCCTTGAGCGTGACGGCCTGCTGCTCCGTCGGCTCCTGATTTGCGGCAACTTCCTTCTTCGCCGCTGCCCTTTGCGCCGCCGATAGCCCGTTGAGCTGGTGCTGCAATGTCTGCAACATCGTCTCGATCTTGGCCACCGAAGCTGCATCGGCAAATTGGGGCTTTGCCTCGCCCTGCTGGTCTCCCGTGGAACCCGCGCTGCCTGCCTGGGAACCTACTGGTGCGTCTGCCATTGGTACGTCCTCCGATTGGATACGGGTAACTGCTTATGCTCCTTTCCCGCCGCGCGGGAAAGGTTCCTACTTCATGTGCTTATGTGCCTTTTCTCTGCCTGGCTCTTGGTCGAATAGGAGCCGAGGCGCTTGGCGCCCGAATCGGACTTCACCACGTATTTTCCGTGTTCCTTGACGATCATGCTTAGCTCACGGTCCTCTATTTCTTGGGTTTGGGCGACGTCGAAGTCGCCGCGGGTGCAGGCGCCGGAGCGGCGGACTGCTGTGCTGACTGAGTAGTTGTCGGGGCCGCAGGCCTCGCCCCCGTGACCGCGTTCTTTATGCTTGTCGTGGCCGACTGGCCGAGGACGTCGTCGCAGAGGGCCGTGATCGAGGCGTCGATGTTCGTCAAGAATTCCTCGTCCCCTGCAACCGAGCTCGTCGGAAGCGCGTTCTTGGCGTAGTTGGCCGACAGGGAGTGGAGCTCTTGCACCGCGGCGATGGCCCCAGCCGTCTCGTCGTCGTAGGCCGCCAAAGTCTCTGGGTGGTCTACCAAGGCCTGCGTCGCCGCCGCCCGGGCCGCCGAGGTTGCGTCTGCGTCCAGCTTCGCGATGTCTGCCGCAAGACTCTGGACGTGGGCCTTGACCTTCGCGGGGCCCACCAGCTTGCCGTCAACGTCTTTCTCCGCAGCCACCGTGGCCACGTTCTTCAGGAAGCCAGAGCTCGTGGCCAGCAGCATCCGCAGGTCCTTCTTGGCCGCGGAGGGGATGCATCCGAGGAGGAAAAGGCAGAAAAGGGGGACGAGAAGTCGCTTCATTTGGGGCTCCGGACAAAGTCTCAGATCACCACCGCACTCAAGGCCACCTTGGCCACAGCGGGCAGTATCGCCATCGCCAGCTTCTCCAGGTCCGCGTAGAACGCCGCGCGGGCCGTGGCCACCGAGGTCTCGGTCGCCGTTATGCTCTGTAGCTGAGCCTCAATCTGCGCATCCGTCATCCGGCTGTCGAGGACTACCTGGGCCGCGGACCCGTGGCCCTTGGAGAACAGCGTGAGCACGATGGACGTCGCATCCAGGCCCAGGCTTCCCAGGAGCAGGTAGTTCCCCTCGACGAACGTCAAGGCATCGGACTCTCCCGAAGACTTTAGATTCGTCACGATCTGGTCTAGCCAGGTGGCAGCGGGTTGGTTTGTCATAACCTAGCTCGCCCCCTTGGACGACCCGCCATTGGAATGGTCGTTGTCCTCGCGCACCTGGTCGTAGGTCCGCCCGTCGGGCAACTCGATGACCGAGTCGATGGCTGACAATTTCTGCATCCCGTCCACGCCCAATGCCGCCTGGGCCTTTTGCCAGTCGTCATAGGTGATAATGTACGCGGGAATGCTCTTTAGCCCGACCTTCCTGGACGCCGCTCCGCGGTGGTGCCCGTCCAAGGACTTATAAACGGATTTCCCGTCCTTATGCATTCCCTTCAGTTCCACGGCAAGGACGGGCTTGCCCTGGTCGTAGCCGTCCTTTTCGATGCTGTCGGCAATGTCCTGGCGAACGTCGGGATCGGTGTCGTGTGACGGGTCCAAGCGCTTGGGATCGATCTTCTTGAGCTCGGCCTTGATCCGCATGGGTGGCTTCTTGTCCGCGGCCGCCTTGGACGAAGCCGCCTTGCCCGAATTGGGACCGCTGGAAGAAGCGGTTGAAGCGGCGGGACCACTTCCCGCGTCCAGGGCGTCCTTGGCGTCGTCCCTCTGTTGGTCGGCAATGTCCTCGGGCAGGTCCGTCTCGTCCATTTCGTTGTCGATGACTTCCCGCTCGGCCGCGGTGGCTCCCTCGGCCATTTGCTGCGACAGGTTGCCCAGGGCGATCCGCTTTGCGGTCTTGGACGCCCCTTGGAGCATTGCAAACGCCTGGGCATTCGCGATCTTTTCGGACAATGCGAGAGGGCTGAAGTCGTCCAAGCCCTGTATCCTATACCCGACAATGCCCGTGTCCCTGCGGCTGGCGATGACATAGTCGACCGCCCTAGACAGTGACTCTTTTAATTTTGCGGCGTAGAACGACGCGCAATTCTCGGCAGGGGCCCTGTCCGATGCTTTCGCTGCTCCACTGGCGGCGTGCTGGTCGCGGTCGCCAATGTGAAGGGCCTCTGCGGAAATGATAGTGAATAGGTTTTGTTGCTTGCGCTCGGCCGATTCTTTTAGGCTGTCAAACGCGACCTTGTCGGGAATGAGGTATCCGACCGTCCCTCCCTCGCCCAGTTCCCAAAGAGAAAACTCGTTGGCCTTGGCAATGCCCTTGGCGGGATTCTTTCCTGCGTACCAGGGCTGCCCATAGGCCTGGCTATTGAGGGCAAAATCCCACGAGCATTCCCTGTTTGTTAATCCCACCGCTGGACGCTTGACGCGTTCCATTAAGCAGGCTCTGTTATTCAGGCTTGTTTCAATTAGCGGCAGGCCGAAGGCGATCGGCGTCACGCTGCCCATGATGGCAGCCATGTCTTCCCTTTTCCATTCGTCGGGAATTCCGAACTGATTCACTTTCCTGGTCGCAACATAAACCGCCTTTTCGGTTTCGGTTATGAATGTCCACGTGTTTTTTTCGAGATCGCACGGGCCGAATGGCGCCGTCCTGTCAGGCTCAACCCGGTGCGTCTTTACCCACTGGAGCTTTCCCGCCGCGTCGCAGGCCCAAGCCTCGACCTCGCAGGGCGAGACGGAGCGGAAAGAAGCGTCCAATTCGCCATTGAGAATCTGGGTGCCGAACATATCGGCGGGAACCTGGACGTCGGGATAGCTAATGGCGATCAGCCCGTAGCCGTGGACTTCCATGTCCAGCATGCGGCCGCTAAGAAGGTCCGAAAGCCCGTCGTTCAGCGTGTTATAATACGGAAGCTTGGACGCCGCAAACGCCTCGCGGTCACGGTCCATGGCGTTGATCTCAGCCAGCTTGCTCTGCTCGTACGCCTGCCGCTCGGACAATTTAAGCTTCGCGCTCTGGGCGTTGACCTGGTTGACCATTCGCTCGACGCTGTCGTCATTTAAGTAAAAGACGATCTTGGGCGGGCTTTGAAACGCGGTGGCCACGAAAAAGTCGAAAATGCCGGCAATATAGTCGTTATATTCGCAGACCTGCAATTTGCTTTGCCTGTACTGGGTGCTCGCGTCGGCCGACGTCCGATAAATCAACTTGTCCTTGTAAAGGTCAAAATGGTCGCCGCCGTAGTACAGGGCGTTGGCAATATCGATGTTGCAGCGGGAATAGCAGGGATGGGTGGCAAGCAGGAACTTGACGGGATACGACGCGGGAAATGGCATGTGTTGGCCCTGGCCCAGGAATATGGACGGACATTCAAACGCTCAATACTTTCTTTCCCGCTTTGGCTATAATGTTCCTAGAGCCGTGGCCACGGTTGGCTGGCGGCATGACCAAGCGCGGTCAGTTTGTGCGGAAAATAGCCGCTTTTCGCCATTGATTTTTTCGCACTTTTATTTTTCTGGAATCACCAAAATTCCATTTTCCCCATGAGAAACGCCCTTGTGCCGAGGATTTTTCGCGGCACGGGGAGGAAGATCGGCCAATCGGGTATCATGTAGCAAGTAGAAAGGGTTGGAACTGGGACACGCACAAAATCGAATAGCCCGCCGCCGCTTCGGTCAGCCCCCAACGCAGTTCAACGTGGGCCAAGTCTCCCAGGCTTGCCAACCTCCGAACGGCGGCGGCTGAAATTCCCGACGGCGTGGCCATGGCAATTTCGCGATGGCATAGCAATAGGGCGGAACGAGAGGAGAATACAATGGAAGAAGAAAACCTGGACGTTAGCGCGGATATCAGCGCGATCCTGAAAGGCGACGATATCCTGAACAAGGGAGACGTCCATTGCACGATCAAAGACGTCAAGCGGGAAATACTCGGCCAGGGAGAAAAGGCTGAGAAGAAAATCGTGCTGTACTTCAATGGCAGCCAGAAAAAACTGCCGCTGAACAAAACAAACCTGACGACCGTGGCGAGCCTGCACGGATCGCAGGCGGCCAACTGGAGGGGAAAGAGGCTGACCCTTTTCGCGACGCCTGTCAACTTCCAGGGCAAGGTCTCGAA
>JACTVF010000129.1 GCA_019695435.1 Methanoregulaceae archaeon
AAAATTGGTTCTGACCAATATGCATTGCCATAGGTTTTGGACAGAAAGCCCAGCCCATTCTCAAACCTGGAAGCGAACACGTTTTCGAGATAGAATTAACCACAACCAATCGGTTGCATACACCTTCCGCCAACGCAAGCGGCAGACATTCAATTTCCGCATCGGGTCCAATGGGAAATTCACATACCCGGTCATAGATTATCCAAGACCCAACCTGCTTTGCGGCCTTGAACACGCCGCGCATGAACGACATGTCATATGATTGCCCTGTCGGATTGGATGTATTGCACAAAACAATTGCACTTGGCTGGAATCGAAAGATTCCATTGACTGCGTCATCGACAGAAACCGGCTTAGTTGGATCTGGCGGAAGAATTTGGTGAATATGGCCGCTGAATGGAATGATAGCCCGTTCGAAAATCGGATAATTATAATCCAACTGGAGCACATTCAACGGTTCTTCTTTCGCGATATAACTAAAAGCCCCGGCTATTGCACCTGCCGCTCCGAATGTCACTGCGGCGGAATGGCTATTGAGAATTTCAGCGGCAGTTGCCTTGCCAGATCTGAATGTTTCATAGGCACCGATCACGTTGACAAGAGGCGGATACCCTGTGCCATTAGTATAGCATTGCAAGAGACCCGATTGATCAAACTCCATTTCAAGGAATGACTTGTATAACGGTGGTGGAGGCAATTCATTCGCTCCGGAGGATAAAAAGAACATACGAGGACGCATTGATGTATCAGCCACCGTTAACTGCTGATCTACGACGGCGGTAAGCAGAGTATCTCCAAATGGTTGATGCTGCTGTGAATTCCCTTGTGTTTTAGAAATTATTGTCGAGACATCCATATAAGTAAGCTCACTCGTATTAAATGTTTAGTTACAGCACCCGGTATTTGCTGGTGTCCTGCCTGAATTGGGAATATGCCGGGTTCACTAGATGCCGATCCGTTCCCTTTGTGAGAAGGTTGATCATCGAAGCTGTGGCCATATCGCCGATAATGCGTAGGGCGGAGGTTGTGTTGTAACCAGCGTAGTCGTTTGACCAAAAGAATCGGCTCGGCTGAATTGTGCAAGCCGCCCGGAAATCATCATTGGGAGGAAAATCAAAGGCGGCACGCAAACGCCCGCCTTTAATTTCCTTTATAAGAGCGCGCGAATCAACCGCGTCTGGATAGGACGTATTTATGATTAGACCGTCGTTTGGGATACGGGCGAGATCTTGTTCCCCTAGAATCATACCGGCGGCGCGAGGCGTATGAAGCGTAATCACGTTACAGGATGACAATAGTTCATGCTTGGGGCGGTATTGGATACGGAGGGCTGATTCCAAAGCCTCGCGCTTCGTGCGACTATAGTAGCAAAGTTCACCCACACCAAGCCGTCCTAGAAGAACCGCAAGACTAGTTCCAATAGCGCCAAGACCCACAATACCAACTCGTAATGTATCTATTGAACACGCTTGAAATTCGGTCAAACTACCGGTTCTGCCAACATCAAAGATGTTTCTCACCATCGCCAAGATGAGAGCTAATGCATATTCTGCCGTAGCAGCCGCATCCCCGCCAGGGCAATTTGCAATGGCAATGCCGCGTCGTGTTGCTGTTTCGTAAGCAGGTATGTAAAGCCGAAAGCTTGTGCTCGTATAAACTATGGCCTGGAGGGCATTTGCGTTCTTTATCACTTTTTCAGTGACAGTTTCATTCCCTCCTAAAATATAACCAGTGCTTTCTTTTAGCGCCGCGATCAGTTCGTCCTCTACAGTTGATCGGCTAGAAATGCGCCGCACTTCGAATCCAGCGCTTTCGAGTTGCTGTTCGTTCTGTTTTGAAAGAACGTCACCTGTTATTAGGATTGAACGGTTAGACATAATTCATTTTATTCGTCCAATACCATCGCAACTGTGGCGCGAATTAATGGATCAGCACTCTTCCGATAACGAGCGAGAAATCGCTTCGCCTTTTGCCCCACAAGGTCGCCCAAAGCTTCAATGGCTTCATGCTGCACCAAAGTGGAACTGTCGCGTGCGATTGCGCTCTTGAGTAGCTGGACCGCCTTGGGCGAGTTGCTGGTCAAAAGGACAAATGCCGCTTCGTGCCGGACGTCGGAAGCTGGATCCGAAGCGAGTACTTGAGCGAGCAGTCGTAAAGCATTCGTCTTGTCCCAATAATGAAGAAGATGAATGGCAGTGCGGCGCGTTTTGGATATTTTGTCAGTGATTGCCGTCCCGAGAATCGCAGAAGAGAGATTTGATTGCAAATATGCGCGAGACCTCTTTTGACCGTGGCGGTCGTGAAGCCGGCGGGTGCATTCATTTAAGCGTTGAATTCGATCAGGTAACTTCATAATAATTTTGCATGGAATCAATGGCGCGCGTGTTTGCCATCTGTGGCTTGGACGACATGCTCGCCCAGAATATCAATATCAACTCCATTCCAGCAGTCTTCTAGCAATTTCAATAGGCCAGCGAAAGTAATTGGGGCGGGATTGATTTCTGGAAGCAGATACTCATACTGCCTTTGGTCAAAGATTAACTTTGCAGTTTGCTCTAACGCATCACGAGGAACCCCCAATTGCCGAAAGCCGGTAGAAAAGCCTAATGCCCTTACTAACTCGGTGATTCGTAATACTAAGATCCGTTCGTCACGCAGTCCCAGCCTGTGAGCCAGCAAACGCAGCCGGCCTTGACTCGCTTCAAAGTTAAACTGAACCATGAAGGGGAGAATGGTTGCAACTGCTCTCCCATGAGCTATGTCAAACATTGGACCTATAGTTTCAGCAATGCAATGGCAGATGTTGACATCTGCTGGCGTGCTGGACGCAAAGCCGGAAAGCGAAGCCGCCAACGACATCCCATCCAAGGCTTCCGCATCGTCTGCGTTCGCTACCGACTTCTCAAGACAACGCAAGGCCAGATCAATCGTTTCTACAGCATAGGCATCAGAAAAAGGTGTGGCTCGCTTAGAGAGGTATGCCTCAAGTCCCGTTGACAGCACATCAATACCAGTAGCGGCGGCCACCTCTCGCGGACAGGAGCGGGTGAGATTTGAGTCAACTATTGCAACGTCGGCCACCAAATCGTCGCCGACTACAAATCGTTTGATGCCGTCATCGCATTTGATCACTGCCGAGGAAGATGTTTCGCTGCCGCTGCCCGCCGTGGTCGGAATGAGGATTTTGGGAAGGGAGGAATGTTCTCTTTTTGTTGTAAAATAATCTGATATTTTCCCCTTGTTGGTCGCCAATAATGCAGCAACCTTGCCCAAATCCAGTGTGCTCCCTCCGCCAATCGCGATCACAGAATCGTAACCACCTTCTCGAATATTCCGCGCGGCGCTATCAGCCAATTGAAGTGTAGGCTCGCCGGAGAAACCTGAGAACAGGCCGGAGGGCAAAGATAGCTTCTCAATCAGTTGGTCAGAAAGTCCGCTACCTCGAATGCCGTCATCGGCAAACACAATCGGACGTTTGCCACCCAAGCGGAGCAAAGCATTTCTCACTGTGCCAATGGCGCCACACCCAAAAATGAACGTGCCCGGATAATGGGATTCAACAATCATCCGTCTGTTTTCTTGGCCAAAATTAGCTAGGGACAACATAATGAATATCAAACACGTTTGTTATCTTGTGTCTGTCTCCGTAAATCTTCGCAGAAGCGAGACCAAAATTCTTTGACAGAATTATCGTTCGATTGTTTCGCACCTTGAACAAAGTTCCACACTGCGTCTGCAATCAAACCAAGATTTTGATGAGTCGCCGTTTTGCCCTCGTTAAAGAGCCTGCGAAACGCTCTTTCGGTCCCGACGGGGAAACCCCCTGATAACTTCAAGTGCTTTTCTTGAAGCCGTTGCTTCAAACTTCGTAAAAGCTCGCAGCCTGCATTTGGAGGTTCGATTCCCATCAAGTCCAAATTGCTCCATTCGTGCGCCGACGGCGAGAAAATTTGCCGGCAAAATCGGACAAGTGCGGTCGGCTGGTTTCCGATTATGCCTAGTGAAGTAGCCAAAAAACTCATCGAAAATGTCCGCATCGAAATTGAGTGATTTTGCTGCCTAAGAAGGCATTGGCAGAACAAAAAACGAAGCAAACAACAGAAAAAAAACATGAAAAATCAAAAGCAGGCCCCGTTTGCGGTCGATTGGGAATTGCACGACGGCACTTCGATGCCGGTTCCGTCTGCGGCTCGGCAGCGGGCGTTGCGCTCCGGCTTCGTTCCCGACGTCTCTCCGCCTGCGCTGCACTTTCCCCGCTCGCCGCCCGCAGACCGAAGCCAAAAATCCGCATTTGCAGGCAAAACGATGAATTCATTTATGGTTTTTTCGCGGATTCAGATTTTCATATCACCGATTAAACAATTGGCGAGCCATTCGACTCGTTGCAGTGACAACGCGATGAAAGCAAGGCTTATTTTATGGCGTCGTCGGTCGCGCCAAGGATTCTACGGGTCGCTCGCTTAGACGTTCGCGCTTCCGTTCCTCCTTGACCCCCCCGCCGCCACCGGGAACTTTTTCCTCTAGGTTTTCATCGCGGGAGTCTGCTCTCGCGGAGCGGTTTAATGCCTTTGTTGCAATTCCAGGCTGTCATTTCACTTTCGTTGAGTGTTAAATGTGTGTAATTGCCATCGAAATCAAATGTTTGTCCTGTGAAAACCGTGACTGAAAGAAGCTTCCATCGGAACGGAATTCTACGCGAAGAAGTGCCGATGCGCGGCAATTACCGACACGGCGTCGCTCGCGTCTGGCACAAAAACGGTGTGCTCGCCAACGAAGAATCTTATCAAAATGGTTTGCTGCACGGCATCTGCCGCCAGTGGAGTGAATCCGGGCGGTTGCTGGGTAAATACCGGATGATTCACGGCACGGGCGTTCAGCGCGCGTGGCACGAAAACGGCAGGCTGCAACTGGAATTTTCCACCGTGCAGGGCGACTTTTCAGGACGCTATCGCCTGTGGCTGCACGACGGAACGTTGCTTTCCGAGGAAATCTATTTGCACGGGCGCATCGTCAGCGCCGAAAAATATCGTGCTGCTCGCGCGAAAGACAAATCGCTTCCCAAGTTGATTGGCAAAGCCGGAAAGCCGTTGCCCAAGACGCGCGCCGCGGAGAAGCACATCCATGAAGTATTTGTCCGCTATCTTTTGGCACAGCAAAACCGCTCTGAAGCGCGAACGTGGCTCAAATCTGGCGGCAAGAAAAAACGTTCACTTGGACGATTCAAGCGCGAGGGCGATGCCTTGAAATTTGTGGAGGCGTTTTACCAAGCCGGCGCAGTCGAGGTGATCGCGCCAGACATATATGCCAGCAAGACAGGCGACCAATTTGCCGATTGCCTGTTTGTGCGTCTGCCGAAGATTGCCGCGCAGCGGAAAACCATTCGCAAAGTCCTCGCGCAATTGTCGAAACGCAAACTTGGCGCGTTTCAACCGCAGAAAGACATCGGTGAGACGCATCTGTATCTCTTGCTGGCCTGATTACAGCACAATCAGGCAGTCGCGTGATTCGTCAAAGGTAAGCGCGCCGCAGGCCGGGCGGCCTTGCAGCAGACATTCCGACACGGCATCGCCGACCAGCTTTTCCACCGCATCTCGCATTGGCCGCGCGCCGAGCTTTGGATGAAAGCCTTTGCGCACGAGAAACGGCAAAACCGTTTTGTCCAATTTCAGTTCGTGGCCGCGCGCTTTCAGGAATTCGATTTCGCGGGACAGGAATTTTTCTGCAATCTCCAACTGGTGTTCGTAGCTCAATCGGTGGAATACCAGCTTCTCGTTCACGCGCGCAAAGATTTCCGGGCGGAGGGTTTGCTGCGCCCGCGTCAGAACGTGGCGTTCGAGCGTCGCGTCGTTGGAATGTTGCAGGCTCATCAATTCCGCCGAACCGATGTTTGACGTGAGCCAGATGTAAAAGCCGCTGAAGTCGAGCGTCTGGCCCGTGGCGACCGTGATCCGCGCCGCATCGAGCAGTTGCAGCATGATGTCCAACACGCGCGGATGGGCCTTCTCTGCCTCGTCAAACAGGAGCGAGCCTTCCGACGCGCGTTCGCGCAACGCGCCCAGGTAGCCGGTTTCACCGAGCCTGGCGCCGAGCAGCAGACCGAGCGCCTCCTGGTTCTGAAACTCGGACATGTCGAACCGGAACAACTGGCCGGAGCCGAAGATATGCGCGGTGAGGACGACCACCGTTTCCGTTTTGCCGACGCCGGTCGGACCGAGCAGCAGGAAACTCCCGCGCGGGCGCGCGGGTTTGGTCAGGCCGAGTTCGCCGCGTTGGACGGCGGAGATGATGCGTGGCAGGGCGTGGGGCTGGCCGCGAATCTCGCGCGGCAGCAACGCGGCCAATTCCTGGAGCCTGGCAAGCTTCGTCGTGTCGGCGGTTTTATCCATCCCCCACTTCTATCAGGAAGCCATTTCAGATTGTGTGCCTCGCGCACCGACCGGTTTTTATTTCTGTCAAAGTGCGCTTGTAATGCAGCGAAGAATTCGCTGCCGAGAGAAACAATAACAGAAACACAACGCGTATGAAATTAAACAAATACATCAGTCCCAAAGTCCGCTCGCGGCTTCCCTCGTTGCTGACGGCCGCCGCCATTCTCGCACTAAACACCGTCTCCGCTTTCGCGCAGAGCACAACGTTCAATTCCACCGACCTGAAAACCGGCCTCAGCAACAGCCTCGCCGTCATCATGATGTTTGGCTTCGTTCTGGGCATTTTCGCTGTCATCTACGGCGGCTTCGCCATCCGGCGCGGC
>JACTVF010000130.1 GCA_019695435.1 Methanoregulaceae archaeon
CACCGCCGCCGCCAACAACGAGATAGTCAACTTGGGTAACGCCCGCGGGCGGAGTCCACGTCGTCGTTCCTGTTGTGGTGTTTGTCGTCGCGGTGAACGTGACTACTACATATGAGCCGTAGTAGGTGGTGGTTACGGTGACGCCGGACATTCAGATCAAACCTTACTTTAATGTTTTAGTGAATCGCAGTAACTTCTTGGCATATTTCGGGTCGGGGGTGTAGATCGCCACCCCGCCGGATGAAGAATTAATCCAGACAATCGCACCACCGGGCGGGTGCTCGCGGTTATACACCTCAAACTGCTGATGCGACACCTGCAAGACAGCCGTCGCTAACTGCTCGGCTGATAAAGCCAGGGTGTCCTCTACCCAGACACCCTTCTCGAAGTGACCCATGACAGGCCACTCCCTACGCCATTGGCCCGATGATCAACCCGCCGGAGGCGTAGTAGGGGGTGTTGCCTGTAACGATTGTCGTGTTGCCGGTCGCGGTATTGTAGAACCAGACATTCCCACCGGTCGCGGCGTCTGCAATGAAAAACATCGAGATGGTGCCCCAATTTGTCGATGTGTCCTGTCCATAGGAGAGCGCAACCCCGTTGGCGATCTGTGCGCTCGCGGCTGTGCCGAACACGGATGCGAGATAGCATCCAGAAGACACCGTGCTCGTCGCGGTGATCGCAGCTCCTCCGGGGGATGCCGCAAGTGTCACCGTGCTCGATGAGCCGCCCGTAACATAGTATGGAGTGCTCGCAGAGAATCCGCTAGGCACGGTGCCGCTCAAGACCATGACGGTGCCCACAGGGTAGGTTGTCGTGCCGCCCGTGATCCCAATGGATGTGCTGTTGTTGGTCGAGGTGACCGCGACACTTGTGCTCGATACGGGGTTAGCGATTGGAACCCGATAGTAACCATAACTACCAATAGTGGGCTCCCCCGTGACCGTCCCACCTGCGGAGACGGAAGTCGCGATTCCGATATACAATACTGCTGGCTTCGTGAACGGAACGGCTCCGAGAAGTTCTCCGAGAATCGCGTTCGCCAGATACGTTGTCATGCTTGGTGCTGATGCCATGATTTTCCTCCTTGCTGATTGATCCTCAGGATCTACGACCCGTCATCGACCGAGTGTGTTCATGCAGTCTGCATCTCGAACTCTAGATCATACTGATACGTCTGATAGCCAACCTCCTTACCCTCGCCTATCGGCATGAGCGTCATATATGGCCACGACCGCCCATCCCCGAGAGTAAGGGTCTCCTGCTGACCTACGAGCTCTGAGAGAGCCCCGATGACCGAGTCGCCCTCCGACTCACTCGTATAGGTGAACTTCACCGTCAGGGAATTGCCGTATGCAGTCTGGACATTCTTTTCAATATAGAGAACGCCGTTGATGACCGGGCCGAAGGTGTTCGTCTTGGTCGCGACCACGGCGGGCAGGAGAACTGTCACCTGACCGATTAATGGTATCGTCACTGCTCCGAATGTAGCCTGCCCCATTGTCATTGCAGATTGATCCCTCTCTGTCTGAGCTGATTCTTCAGGGTCGCCCCTAAGGCATTCCCGAGATCCATGCCCACTTGTGTGGCGTTCCTTCCGAGCCCATTGACTGTGATCTGGTTAATGATCGTAATCCCTGAGCCGGTCTGCTGAGATTGCCCGCCCATCGCTGCTGCGAAGCCGGGCACCTTACTCTGCGGGACCACGTACTCAGGCTCATTACCCTCGCCGATCATCGCAACGGTGGGCTGCGAAATCATGCCGCCTTCTGCAAGCCCGACCAGTTTTGCAGCTGCACCGATACCGGGGATGCTTTCAAGACCTTTGCCAACTGCACCGGCAAAATCAGCGATTTTCCCCAGCTCGGTACTGAACCACTGCACGATCGGCTGGATGAAGTGGAATTTCTGGTCCAGGAGTACGATGCCCGCAACGAGTCCTGCGAGCGCCAGGACCACGATGCCGATCGGGTTTGCATCCATCGCCGCATTGAGGAGCCACTGGGAGGCGGTGAGCCCCCCGGTCGCGGTTGTATCTGCCACTTCAGCAGCTGTTTTTGCCGCCGAGGTTGTCGCACTGGCTGCCGTCAGGGTGTTGTAGAGTGTCAGCGCACCTGAGACACCGGTGATGATCGAACCACCCATAGTCATAGCCGTAAAGACGCCCTGGAGCGGTGTGAGTTCAGCACCGAGATTATCCGTGGTCTTTTCCACCCAGGATGAGAGGTTTGCCATGATGCCGACATGCTCCTCGGCAATCTTGTTATATGTGGCTGTGGACCCGGCAGCGCCGTCGATTTTAGTCTTTGCTGCAGTGAGTTGATCGTTAGATACGCCGAGCGAGGCGGCGAGAGACTTTACATCGACTGTACCGCTCTGGATTTGGGACTGGTACGTTGCGAGCGTTGTTTTGTTTTCTTCGAATTTCGCACTCTCATCTGAGATTTTCTGCTGTAATTTGGTAATTTCGAGCGCATGGTTCGCTGCGGCTGTACCGCCTTTCACCTGCTCGTTCTGGAGGATCTGGAGCTTTTGCTGGTCATCATCAATAGTCTGGCCGAGTTTGGTCTGGGAGGTACTCAGATCGTCATATTTTTTCTGCGCCTCTCCGGATGTCTTTGTAACACCAAGAAGGGCAGTGTCGATGAGACTGACTGCATTCCGGGCCGGTACGCCCTTCTCGCCGAGTGCCTCGATGATCGAGGTCATATCGTCGAATGAAAGACCGGCGGCGTGTGCGGTCGGCGCGGTCCTGGCAAGGATCGTAGTAATGTCAGTGAGGCCGTACTTGGTGTTGTGAGCGATCTCAGTCAGGGCGTCGCTCTTGTCGCCAAGGTCATCAACTGTCAGGCCGTATGCCTGCAGCGCGGGGATCACATTGTTCGCAACGATATCCCCGGTTGTATTGTTGGCATTTGCCAGCGCCAGCGCTGCAGTGGCTGCGGTCTGCATCTGGTCCGCGCTCGTGACGTTGAATTTCCCAAGCGTGGCCATGGTGTTGGTGACCTCGCTGATTGTGTCCTTGCCATTGGACAGCTGCATGGTCAGATCACGGAGGGCATCGGACGAGATCCCGGTTTCCTGGGCGGTGGAATCGAGCGAGCCCATAAGTTTGGTGTTGGCATCGACAGCAAGGAGCGCACCGCCCCCTACAGCGGTCAGGGCCGCACCCGCTGCGAGACCCATCTTTGCCATATTACCCGCGGCGGATTCTGTCCCGATCTTCGTCAGGTCGTTTGCAAGGATGTTGTAGACCAGTGTGCCGACGTCAGTCATGGTTTCACGATCTTGTTATAGGCCGATTCCCAGTACAGTTGTTCTTCAGGTTCCAGGAGAGACCACTGACGCCATGTCATCCCCAGCCACCGGAGCAGCCCTGCTTTCCCGATCCCGGCTGCGCTTGTCGCGAAAGGACTGGATGCGCTGGTTGTAGACCCCCCGCTCCTGTTTCCAGACTTCCATGATATCCTGGATGTCTTCGTTGCTGAACACGTCCGGATGGGTTTCGAGATACTCTGCAGTGATCTTCGGATTGTAGGTCGCCATCGCGACGAGTTCGAGCACATAGTTTGCCAGCTCTTCCGAATGGTCATCCTGCGGCGCTTCGCTGAGTTTCTTCATTTTCAGCAGCGTGCGCTCGTAAGCGACTTGCTCGATGATGCTGAACCGGACCTTGAGCTGGATGCTGCGGCCATCAGCCAGCTGTGCGAAGACCGGCGCCGGTTCTGCGGTGCCTTCCAGGAGCGCGATCTCTTCGTCCCAATGCTCCTCCGGCACCGCTTTCCCCTTGTCGTGGCAGGCCTTGATCTTGTCCGCATGCCTGGTGTACATTCCCTCAAGATGTTCGACAGAAAAGGGAGGGGTTCCGCCTTGCTCGGCGCTCATGAAGCGCTCACGGCCTGCCAGGAGAAGTCTACCGTCGGGTTCCGCATGTAGAACTCCACCTTTGTGGAGATGTCGGATCCGCCCTTGCTGCTGATGCCGGTCTTCTTGATGGCGCAGTTGTTGAAGGTGAACCAGACCTTGCGGCCACTGCCGTCCAGCTTGGTGGCTTTTGCCATGATCGGGAACAGCATCGGGGGGCTGGAATCGTTGCCGCTAGTTGCACCTGCAACCGAGGCAAAGACCAGGGTCCCCAGCGAGGCACACCCGATCGGCAGGACCTCGTTGCAGATGAAGACGCCTTTTGTCTGGTATACGGTGCCGGCCGGATCTCCGTTGTTCACGAGGACAGTTTCCGTATAGGGATTGCCGTTGACATCGACCCCGATGAAGAGCAGGCTGCCGCCCGCGGTCATCGGGTCCGCTGCAAGGGTCGCGGAGATCTGCGCCGGGATCGTGTTCGGCGTGGTCATGGGGATTGCGGTCCCTGCAGTGAACGATGTCGCTGCCTTCAGGGTCCCGGCCACTCCTGAGCTTGGGGACGCACTTACGGCCCAGACAAGCATATGCTCGTCGACGGCGTTGCGGTCAGCCGAGATCGTGAATTTCCTGCCGACCCAGATTTCCGCTTCGCTCGGCGCCCCATTCGGCCAGATCGTCTTGGTCACATTTTCGATGCCTATATCCAGCTGAGTGGACACTACCTCATCAACACCGTTGATGTTGTAGAAGAATTCCGTGGCAATGTACGTGCCGAAGATTGGTGCTCCTGACATCAGGATCCTCCCTGGTGATTAAAGTAATTGAACCGGTACCGGGTCATGTTGTGCCATAACCAGGTATCTTTCTCGAACGACTGCGGGAACGTGGTTCCCTGCCAGTTAAATGTGCCCGGGATCATGTTCCCGGCATCCTGTAGCAGCAGGAAGTTTACCCGCTGCTCGATGGCATCGGCATCCTGCCCTGTCTTTGGTGCAGTGCTACTCTGCGAGTTGACCCAGACGCTGATCTCGATTGTGGGGTTTTTCTTCGCAGAGATAGCGGATCCTCCGAGTGCCTGTGCAAAACCGGATCCCGAGAACGGTATACCGGATCCGTCGGAGCCCCGAAGGGTGACGGCCGCGGTTGTGATTTTCTCCGGGGTCTGTGCCCTGCGGATGGCAGCGGTCGGGTCCGCGGGATTGCCGAGAAGACCGAGCAGCACTGTGTCACCCTGCAGCTTTGCGATGACCGCGGTATAGATCGTGGTGAAGGCATCCATCAGGCCCCGGCCCCTTGGATTTTCCTGGCAAGTGCTGCAGAAAGGATTGCCGTGGTCTCTTCAATCTTTGCGGCCCCGGCATCTTCCAGGAAAGGCCGGGGCTGCATCTTGCTCGTGCCATTATGGACGAACTCTGCGATCGGGTCGCTGGTCTCGACAAGCCCCTGGACGCTCGATCCCGATACCTGAACTTCATGGGTGATGGAATCCCTCAGGTGCGGAGGAATGAAATCCGGGTTGCGGTCGTCCATGTACGGAGCGCCGCCCTGATAACCGCCTTTCCACTTCGTCGGGAATTCCATTGACTCGTATGGTGAGTTGCCGGGATCGCAGTTCTTCCGGGCCTCTCCTTCGACATTGAGCGCAGCCATCTCCATGCCCTCTGCAGCAGCAGGAATCATCGAGGCTGAAACCTGCCGGAGTTTCTGCAGCAGCTGGTCCTGGGTGAGATCTGCCATATTGTTCAAGACCCCCGGAAGAACTTAATTACCTGTGGAAAAACATATGCGATGAAGAAACCAAGCACTATGGCGCCAGTGACAATAACCACCCAATACGCTCTAATGGCGTCGATAAACCTGGTATTTTCGCAGATCTGTGCGATGAATGCTTTGCGCCCAGATTCTTTCCCCGTGGTGTCCTTACCGTAGAGATCCAGCTCGATACGAGACAGCCGGCCGCAGACTTCAGCGCGACAGTCCCGGTTCGGGGAGATCGCCACGAGATCATCTTTGGTTGCCATCTTAGTGATATCACTTCGTAGGTCACGGAGATCGTTGCGGATAAGATCGATACTCTTGCCAAGCGTCTCGCCCTGAAGCTCAACGGCTTTTTGAAGGGAGGCAATTTCCTTTCCCTGCTCATAGAGAGTCGTTTCCATCAAGATGCACCTGCGGGTATCTGTTCGATCTCTGCCTCCAAGTGGTCCACCACATTTGGCCGGTAGCCGTACACCGAGTGCACGCTGCCCTTGATGCGGAAGTACCCGACAAAGCCCTGCTGGGCTGAAAGGATACGGTAATCGGTCGAATTGATGACCGTACCGGCCGGTAGCAGCAGCTTCGTGCTCATCTCCTCGAACTGACCGGGATCGAGCACAAGGGTCGGCCCGGTATCGGTGTAGAAGAAACAAGGGATATTGACCTGATCATTTGCCCAAACTTCCAGGGATTCGTTCGATGTGTTTTTACTCCCTGCACTCCGCTTCTGGACAGTGCAGTGATGATCGAGTCCCTGGGTCTGTACAAAGGTCATATCCGTGTCTCGTGATCGGTGGCTACGATGTCGAACGATCCGGTCGAGAAGTCTTCGTTCACCTGCCGGCGCAGTTCCTTCGCCCGGTCCCGGAGATCCGCAGCGACCGCCGGCCCGTTGACTGACTTGTCGCCAGTCTTGTAGGACCCGAGCAGCGCGTTGTCCGAGGCGATATCATCCATCGCGTTTGCCGCGGCGAGCTTGATGATGTTGTTCTCGACCGCGAGGTATGACTGCAGCTCTTCATCCTGGAAGACAGGTGATGCTTCGTTCCTGTCGCGGATGAGCATCCGCATGATGGTGATCGGGTCCGGGTTAGGACCGGGATTATAGGTGAAC
>JACTVF010000131.1 GCA_019695435.1 Methanoregulaceae archaeon
GTACCAGGAAAACTGGAAAAATAAGTGCGAACAATGACAATAACTATCCTGGTACCCTTAACTATACAGGCAGTACGTGGTTTTTCATGCTCGGAAAAACCACAATTATGTGGTATAAATCGCATTTTTATGATAAGTCGCAGGACGGAGAGATCTGATCAGCACGCTCCCAAAACGGGGGTTCTTTTATTTGCTCAATACTTTTATCTATCTGCATAGAGAAAAACCCCCATAATCAATTCGTGAGGGTTTCCGAACCGTCTACAAAAGAGCCGGTGCCGGGAGATAGGTGGATGAAAAAATGGGCCGGTTCGTCAAATTGATCGTCTGGATCGTGGTTGCAGTGGCGGTGATAGTTGTTATTGCGATCGTGCTCTTCGGACCGTCTGCTGTCTTCCAAGTGGGTATGGAAGCGGTTGAATCGGCCACAAATTCGTATGTTTCGCAGAATAGAACACAGGAGTATGCGCTCGTGCAGGAGAACTTCAGTTATGTCCAAGCCGCAATATCCGGTGCGGTAGCCAATGTGACCAGAGAGAAATAAATCATAATCAGCGATGGACGTGAGAGACCCTATAAACAAACGGACAATAATTGTGGCACTCTACAATTAACTATGTAAACGTCCCGCAGATGGGTTCTGTTGCACTGGCGGTTGATTTGATAAAATCAACGAGGTGAAGAATTGACGATCAACCGTAAACGCAACAGAACTTCATTAAAAAAAGGTTATTTTTTTAGTGGTTGTCGTTGTTATGATTGCCGAATTGGTTGATGAGATCATTCACACTTAAACGATCATTATTGCAGTTATTATATCCGTTATTTTCGTCCTTATCATAATATCTCCCTTTGTTATCGTTATCGTGCGGGTTTCCGCATTCTTGGTGGATTTGGATGCTGCCGCCCTTCAGAGTGCCCGAAACTCTGTAACCGTTCGAGAGGTACAGACTGAACCTGTCATTGGTGGAGCCGGGGTTGCCGTTGTTACCGACAACAACTGTGTAGGTGAAGGATCCTTTACCGTTGACCGTGGCAATCCCCTGGATCTTACGTGTCCCGGAATCGATTACGGTGTAAGCCGTAACACTCGTGCTCTCGATCTTCACACCGTTGTGGTCATTGAATGAGAGATTAGCCCAGGACTTGTCGTTCCCGATGCCGCCGGAGACGCCGAAGGTCGCTTTGTCATTGATCCATCCACCACCGGTAACGAAATCCCTGCAAGGCACGGGTGTTGGTGTGGGTGTACATGGTGGCTTGGGTGTACATGTTGGTGAGGGTGTGGGGGTTACTGTTGGTGTGGGTGTACATGGTGGCTTGGGTGTACATGTTGGTGAGGGTGTAGGGGTTACTGTTGGTGTGGGTGTGGGTGTGGATGTTGGTGTAGGTGTAGGCGTGGGGGTTACCGTTGGTGTTGGTGTGGGAGTGGGTGTTGGTGTAGGTGTTACCGTGGCGCCGCAGGTCGTGGTTGTGTCGATTGCGTCATTAACCAACGTCACATCACCATTCAAAGCCAGCATCCTCCCCGACACGATTGTAATAGTGGGATTGTTTGCGGCAGCAGTCATGGTAATGGACGTGGTGGCAATAACGGTTCCCAGGAACTGGGAGCCATCGATAGTCGCGGAGGAACCAACAGCCCAATACACGTTCGAACCGCAAGACGGACTGCCGGTGCCGGTGTTGATGGCGACAACTTTTGAATTAGCCATGGTTACCAGCGTGCTGCCCGTCTGGAAAATAAACACCGCATTGGGGTTTCCCTGGAAATCAAGAGTAAGTGTTCCACCCACCTGCAAATTAGCAGCCGATGGAAAATTATAAACACCGGGCGTCAACGTGAGTCCATCCAGCTGAATAACAGTATCCGAGTAGGTCGTAGTGGGGGCCTGGGCCCAGAGAGCATTGTACGCGGTGAGGGCATCAGTTTGAGCCTGAGCTGCGACAGTATCTCCCGCATGTATCGTCCCGCTTACGAGCCCCGGCGGGAAGCCGGTGACTGAGGTACCCGGGCTGACACCCAGATCTCCGGTGATCTGTGTTGTCCCTGTACTGGTGACCGACTGCCCACCGAGGACCCCAAAATTACCGGCCGTTCCAAGATTCACGGCTGTAGCACCCATAACGCCGGGAATTATCGCGGCAGCTATCAGGCAGATCAATGCTAAGGTTAACACCCTAGAGAAAAGTTTTCCTGCACGTATTTTTGTACCTATCATCATGTCACTCCATGATGATTTCCTTTCTTCCCAACCCATAAAATATATTTATCTGAATGTTCCATTTTTTGCAACGTTCTGCAGGACATTTCTGTGTTAAAAACCAGGGATGCGGTGAATCTTTTTCTTCCAATGGATCCGTACTTATCCAAAGGGTAATCCATGAGGATTGTCTGATGGGAAAAGTCAATGCGGGTACTGCCTCCCATTCACTGCGACCAGGTGCCATGGGATGATGGTACCATTGTTTGCCTTTGCGATCAGCCTGCCATCGTGGTTGAGGACAAAGAACATCCTCAGTACTTCTCTAATTTTTAGCACGGACTAAAGAAAACCGGATTCTGATAAATTAGCGGCTGGAGACCGATTTTTCATCTCAATAAAATTTTCCTCTCGCAATCAATTTATCAAGACCTCCCCCGGGAGAATACAACGGAAATCTCCGCCCATGCTTCATCGATCAACTCCCGGTAATACCCGAGATCAAACAACGCCGCACACCACGCCGGTTCCACCCGGTACTGCCGGGCATCGGTCACCACATAATGGATCTTCATTCCGTGCGCGATCCCGATCCCGTGATCCCGGTATGCCTGTACCGCCGCGCCTTCGATACATCGGTGGGAGTACATGAGCCGGCTGATCCGTCGGTTGATCACCATCTGTTTTGGATCGGCTGCATTTAGGTTTGTTACCTTTTCCCGGCAAATGCCTGCGATCTCCTGTTCGAGAAGTTTATAAGGTCTTTTTCGTAGTCCCGCCCTTCGACAAAATACTGATCAGCTAGGATCTCCCGCTGTGCCTTTTCCTTATCGGAAATTCTTTTGCCCTCGCGAGGTAAATCATAAATGAATGATAAAAAAGCCAGTACCCCGCATTGGTAGCTCGATCTTGTCGAACTTTTTGAGTACTGTTTCAGGAAAGATGCAATCCGTGCCATACGGGGTAACTGGTTTACCACCTTATAAGAATTTCTCGATTTATACCACATGGACGTGCGTTTAATGCTCGAAGAAGAATATCAGATCGATTATTTCAAAAATCAGAGGTTTACACGGAAGATCTGTAAATCCTGCGGTTCTGCTTTCTGGACACGCGACAGCTCCCGCGATAACTGCGGCGACGCGCCCTGTGTACCCTATACTTTCATTGGCAATCCCGTGTTCACCCCCCATACGATCGATGAGATGCGCGAGGCATTTCTCTCCTTTTTTGAAAAGAACGGGCACACCCGCATCGAGCGCTACCCGGTGGCTGCACGCTGGCGGGATGATATCTACCTGACCATCGCCTCCATCGCTGACTTCCAGCCGTTTGTTACTGCAGGAATTGTCCCGCCGCCCGCAAACCCGCTCACCATCTCCCAGCCCTGCATCCGGTTAAACGACCTTGACTCGGTCGGAAGGTCAGGGCGGCACCTGACCACATTCGAGATGCTCGCCCACCATGCATTCAA
Source organism: Methanoregulaceae archaeon (assembly GCA_019695435.1). GTDB lineage: Archaea > Halobacteriota > Methanomicrobia > Methanomicrobiales > Methanospirillaceae > Methanoregula. The sequence goes on from JACTVF010000131.1 coordinate 3,679, forward strand.
CACTCCGACCGAAGAGATCTATTGGAAAGACCGCACTGTCGAGCTCTGCGATCAGTTTATCGCGTCCATCGGCGGCGACCTCAACAAAGTCACGTACAAGGAGCACCCGTGGATCGGCGGCGGGAACGCGGGCCCGAGCGTCGAGGTTATGATCGGTGGCCTCGAGGTTGCGACCCTCGTCTTCATGTACCTTGGCCGGCAGAAAACAACCCACCCCGGCTACGATCTCAACGGCGAGATGTACTACCCGATGAAGCTCCGGATTGTCGATACCGGGTACGGCCTGGAGAGGCTGGTCTGGGCATCGAAGGGTTCCCCGACAATCTACGACGCGGTTTTCCCGGAGATGGTCAGCCGGGTCATGAGCTCGGCCGGCATCTCGCACCTTCTCGAAAACAAGGACTACACCAAGATCCTTGCATTAAATGCAAAGTTTGCCGGGCTCATGGACATCTCCGGTTCCAACCTCTTCAACCTGCGAAAGAAAGTGGCAGCAGCCATCGACATCTCACCCGAGAAACTCGACCGGATGATCACGCCCGTGGAGAAGGTGTACGCGATTGTCGACCATACCCGGTGCCTCGCCTACATGCTCGGCGATTGCATCGTGCCCTCAAACGTGCGGGAAGGGTACCTTGCCCGTCTTGTTATCCGCAGGACCCTGCGGATGATGAACGAGTTTAAGATGCAGGACTCCCTTGCCGATCTCATAGAAGAGCAGACAAAAATTATCGGGACAAAAAAATTCGAACAGGATCTCTCTGTCGTCAGGGAGATTGTCGACCGTGAAGTGGAGAAGTACGCGGTGACGCTTGACCGGGGCACCCGGATCGTCCAGAAAGTCGCGAGGACCTATAAGGCAAAGAGCCAGCGTGTGCCGCTTGCCGAGATCATCACCCTGTACGATTCCCATGGCATCCCCCCCGAGATGATCAAGGATATTGCCGCAAAGGAAGGCGCGGTCATCGATCTCCCGGACAATTTCTACTCCCAGATCGCCGACATGCACTCCGAGTCAAAGAAAGATGCAGTCGCCGACAAAACCGCAACGTATGCCGAACGGGTACAGGGACTCCCGGCAACAAAGAAACTCTATTACGAACAGCCTGAAAGTATTGAGTTTGAGGCGGTCGTTATAGATTTCTTCGAAGGGTATGCAGTGCTCGACCAGACGCTCTTTTACCCGGAGGGCGGCGGTCAGCCGGCCGATACCGGGAGCCTTGTTGGATCGGAGAGCATGGCATGCGTTGATGATGTGGTCAAAGTCGGCGATGTCATCCTCCACCATATCAGCGGCGGTGTCCTGCAGCGCGGTGAGCGGGTCAAGGGCATGGTCGACGAGGAACGACGCTTCTCGCTGATGCGCCACCACACAGCCACCCATATCCTTCTTCATGCTTCAAAAGAGGTGCTCGGTGCCCACATCCACCAGTCGGGTGCGCAGAAAGGGGCCGAGAGCTCGCGTATCGATATCCGGCACTTCAAGCACATTACACCAGATGAACTGCGCAAAATCGAGGTTGCAGCAAACCGGATGGTCATGGCCAACCAGCCGGTCGAGATCTCTATCGAGAACCGCACAAAGGCCGAGCAGCAGTACGGCTTCTCCCTGTACCAGGGAGGCGTCCCGCAGGGTAAGGATATCCGCGTGGTAAAGGTGGCGGGCGATATTGAAGCCTGCGCCGGGACGCATTGCAGGAGCACCGGAGAGGTCGGGATTATCAAGATCCTACGGGTCGAGCATATCCAGGACGGGATCGAACGGATCGAGTTTGCGGCAGGGACTGCGGCCATCTATTATCTGCAGCACCTTGAGCAGATCGCCAGCTTATCAGCGGACATCCTCTCCGTGCAGCTCGAAAATCTTCCCCCTACGGTAACAAGGTTCTTCTCTGAATGGAAAGATCAGAGAAAAGAGATCGATCGCATGAGCCAGAGGCTGGTGGATCTGGAGATAAAGACGATCCTTCCCGAGACAATCGGAGGGCTACCGGTCGTCGTCAAACGCATCGATCTTGCGCCCCGCGAACTTTCGACGATTGCCACTGCTCTCTCGGAAAAAGGCGGGGTTGCGCTCCTTGCTACCCCCGGGCACACCGCGAGGGTCGTCCTTGCTTCGGGTGATCCCCGGGTGAATGCCGGGGAGATCATCGGTCAGGTGTGCAGCCTTCTTGGGGGTAAAGGCGGCGGAAAACCCTCGATGGCGCAGGGTGGTGGGCCGGATGTGGACAACCTTGATCTGGCCCTAAATGTAGGGCGCGAGCGCATCATTGCGGCGCTCCAGAAGAGTTGAAGATGACCGGAACTGTCATCGTGCTGGAACCGGGCGACGAACGGGCGCAGAAGATTGCAAAAGCCATGGCAAGCCAGACGGCAAATGACATCCTCACCCTCCTTGCCACCGGCACAAAAAGTCTTACCGATATCACGGAGCAGCTGAAAATCCCCCTCACCACCGCACAATACCATACCGAAAACCTGCTCGATGCCGGCCTCATCATCGTCTCTGAAACCCGGTACAGCATAAAAGGGCGTGAGGTCAAGATGTACTCGCTTACCGATCAGCTCCTGATTGTTGCGCCAAAACAGACCAATGTTAGGGCCCTGCTGCTCAAGTATAGTTCTCTTTTTGGGATCGTTATTGCCGGTACTGTTGCAATCTTCGCACTCACACCCCTCCTCTCTTCGCAGGCAGCTATTGGGGCAGCGCCCATGATGGCGACCCGGGAAGCACCGGGAGCCGGGCAGTTCGTGGCAAAAGCCATGACTGACAACGTCATGGTTCAGGAACTCCCGTTCGATCCTGCGCTTGCCTTCTTTCTCGGCGGCGTATTTGTCATTGTTGTCCTGCTCTGCTACGAAGCATATCTCTGGAGGAAAAGCCGGTCCCGGTGAGAGAGATATAATACTTTTTGGTGATTCCTTAATAATGACCACCACGATAAACTCAGGTAGTTGGAAGGATGAACCTCATAGAACTCCAACAATACACGATATCAGAAGAGAGATCCGAAGAATACCTTCAG
>JACTVF010000132.1 GCA_019695435.1 Methanoregulaceae archaeon
CCGGGATCTTCCCGACCATTGCCCCCGGGCTGCCCGGTATCACCCCGTCGGCAAGCCTCACGACGCTATGGGCAGAGGCCTTCGTCAGTTTTCACAATCGCGAGCACGTACAGATTGAGCATCGAATACTGCCCGGCTGCCGTGTGGATACCGGTGAACGTGACGACCGTGTCGGACCCGGTAAACGTGCCTGCAAGCTCAACCATCCTCCCGTCACCAATTCTTTATTAGGTTCCTGCCGAAATAGCAACCTGTCTTTATCTCAGTCGTACGCGACCAGGCATTCACCTCTTTACGCGTATCGATAAGGGAACCAGCGAAGGCGTGGAATGGACAAAAAGATCACAATACCCGGGGAAGTCTCCTTTGTGGCCGGCCTCCTTCTCGTCTCATTTGCCATATCTCTCATGGTGATCGCGGGATTCGGCATCTCCACCATCTCGTCGCTCCCCTATGTGCTCAGCTGCATTTTCAACCAGATCTCGTTTGGCATCTGGAACCCGGTCTTCCAGATCGGCCTGCTCGTCGTGCTGCTCGCCATCACGAAGAGGTTCAAATCAGGATATATGATCTCGATCGTCCTCTCGGTACTCTTCGGCATGATACTGGACTTCTTCGTGCACACCCTTGCCGGCCTGCCAACGGAATTCTGGCAACGGCTCCTGTACTTTATCGCTGGTTACCCGCTCATGTGTGTCGCCATCGCCCTGATGGTGGGATCCAAGATCCCGCTGATGATAATCGACACGTTCCTCAACGACCTGACCATATTCTTCCATGTCACGTACCGGAGGATCAAGACCCTGTTCGATATCATCTGCGTAGTCCTGTCCGTGCTATTGTCCATGGCCTTCCTCGGCCACCTGGAGGGCGTCGGTATAGGCACGGTCATCCTGGCATGCATCACCGGCCTTGGCGTGCATGTGGTAAACACAGCCTTGAGCAAAGTGATCGTCATAAAACCGTGGAGTTCAAAGCTGGGCGGGATGGTAAAATGACCAGTCGATCCGGGAAGATAAGGATGACACAGATGGCAGATATCACGCAAACGCGCGAGGATTTTTACGGGAAGGTTCCGTTCCGGGATGAAGTGCGGGGGAGTGGACGATCATGATACCGTACAAAAAAATATTGATCCCCACGGACGGGAGCAACGACACCAGGGCCGCCATCACGTTCGCCCTTGGCATGGGAAAGATCACCGGCGCCGAAGTCACGGCGATGTGCGTGAACGATGTCACCAACTACGCAATCCCGTGGGATGCATCCGCCCCGGACACTGATTCGCCTCACTACAAGGCATGCGAGAACGCAGTGAGAACGGTGGCGGATCGGGGTGCGCAGATGGGCGTCGACGTCAGAACCCTGGTGGTCACCGGTATCCCCATACGGGAAATTATCGATGCCTCCAAAAATTACGACCTTATCGTTATGGGCACCGCCGGCCGTGCCGGAGTCTCCCTCATGCTTCTCGGGAGCGTGGCACAGAAGGTCATAAGGTTTGCGTCCTGCCCGGTGCTCGTCATCCGCGGCGATCAACCGGGCGGCCTCGCGTGTCACCGGATCCTGATCCCCACGGACGGGACCTCCATCACCCGGACCGCCATCACGCACGGGCTTGAGATGGCCCGGGCCTTCAATGCCGAAGTGACCGCACTCTCTGTCAGCAGCGGCCGGAGCATACCGCTCCCTCTTCGCAGAAATGCCGAACAAATTACTCCTGATGCCGCTCGGAAGGCCGTAGATTCTGTGGCCGATATGGGCCGGGGGCTCGGCATTGTGGTAAAACCCGTGGTCGTCACGGGCTCTGTCGCAAACGAGATCATCCGGGCTTCAGCCGGTCAGGACCTTCTCGTCATGGGGACTGCCGGCCGCACCGGCTTTGAGTACCTGCGCCTCGGGAGCGTGGCCGAGAAGACGGTCCGGCATGCCCGGTGCCCCGTGCTCGTCGTGCGGGCACCCGAAACAATGCTCCCGAAGATCTGATTCAAACCTTCGGGGAACAGGTTTGCCGGGAAAATGGTTGAGCGGCCTTTCGCTCTCCGCATAATCCCTGGAGGAGGTTTTCCCGGCAAAAAAAAGAAAATCTATTCCACCGGCACAAACTTTGTGCCGTAGTGGATGATCCCGCTCTCGCCATCGGTGGCGATCTTGCGGAAGACGCTTTTTACCTTCATCCCGATCTTCACCTTTGCCGGGTCCATGACGATCTGCGTCGTGATCTGCGGGCCCTCGTCAAGCTTGACGATAGCAAGCACATACGGCGTCAGCATCGAATACTGCTCGGCTGCGGTGTGAATCACGGTATAGGTGACGACCGTGCCGGACCCGACAAACTTGTGCTCGACAATCTTTCCTGCCCTGCGGCAGTCCGGACAGAAGGTCCGGGGAGGAAAGAAGTGCCGGCCGCACGTCTCGCATTTCGTTCCCACCATGTTGTACCGCTGGGGGAGATGTCTCCAGAACCGTGCAACTGACATAATCATACCCTCCCGAGGATGTGGACCGCAACTGTCGCACCGGTCCCGCCCACGTTGTGCGTCATGCCGATCTTCGCGCCGTCGACCTGGCGCTTGCCTGCCGTGCCGCGGAGCTGCTGGACAATCTCGCAGACCTGCTTGATGCCCGTCGCTCCGACCGGGTGGCCGCAGGCCTTGAGGCCGCCGCTCGTGTTGACCGGGATCTTCCCTCCAAGAGCCGTCTCGCCATCCGCGGTAAACTTGCCGGCCTCTCCTTTCTTGCAGAAGCCAAGGTCCTCGATGGCGCAGATCTCCGCGATCGTGAAGCAGTCGTGCACCTCGACCATGTCGATGTCTTTCTGCGAGAGGTGCGCCTTTTTGAATGCACGCTGGCCGGCGGCAACCGTCGCGTCCAGCGTCGAGATGTCGCGCCGGTCGTGCAGCGCGATCGTGTCGCTTGCCTGCGCACTTGCGAGCACTTTAATCGGCGTGTCCGTAAACTCGCGGGCCCGTTCGAGCGGCGCCACGATCACCGCGGCTGCCCCGTCGGTAACGGGCGAGCAGTCAAAGAGCCGGAGCGGCTCTGCGACCATCGTCGATTTCAGCACGGTGTCGAGCGTGATCTCGCTCTGGAACTGTGCGATGGGGTTCCTCGCACCGTTGTAGTGGTTCTTCACCGCAACCTGTGCCAGCTGCTCGCGGGTCATGTGGTACTTGTGCATGTAGTCCTGGGCGATCATCGCGTACAGGCCCGGGAACGTTGCGCCCATGAAACCTTCCCACTCACGGTCGGCAGCTCCGGTCAGCGTATCGGTGCTCTCGTCCGACCCGACATCGGTCATCTTCTCGACGCCCGCTGCGATAACAATGTCTTCCATCCCGCTCGCGACCGCGATAACTGCCTGACGGAATGCAAGGCCTCCCGATGCGCATGCCGCCTCGACACGGGTCGAGGGGATGTGCCGGGTCGCCATCCCGGCGTAGTCTGCAATCAGGGCGCCGATGTGCTCCTGCCCGATGAACCGGCCCGCACTCATGTTCCCGACGTACATCGCGTCGATTTTTTCGCCCGAGAGCTGTGCATCTTCGAGGGCAAGCGCCCCTGCCTCGACAAAGATGTCACGGAACGAACTCTCCCACTTCTCGCCGAACTTCGTGCACCCGATCCCGATGACTGCTACGTCTCTCATGATTGCATCACGATCTTTCCCTTGTGTTTTGCATACCGTGCATAGTCAAGGTAGATGGGGTCTTTCAGGAGCTGTTGCACCGATGGTGCTGCCTCGCGGTGGAAATCGCCTGAGGTGATCGCGTCGGTCACCGTGATGTCGAACGCGTCGCTGCCGGCGCCGGACCCAAACGAGCAGACAAAAATCCGGTCGCCCGGTTTTGCGATATCAAGCGTGGCTGCAAGCCCGATAGGAGATGCGCCCGAATAGGTGTTCCCAAGATGGGGAACGACCAGACCCGGCTTGATCTGTTCGGTCTTGAAGCCGAGGTCCTTTGCGACCTTCTGCGGGAACTTCGCGTTCGGCTGATGGAAGACCGCGTAATCGTAGTCTTTCGCGGTCGTGTGCATCTGCTCGAAGAGCAGCAGGCTTGCACCCTTCACGTGCTTGAAATAGCCCGGGTCACCTGTGAACCGGCCGCCGTGGCGGGGATAGTCCTGCCCCTCGCGGCGCCAGAAGTCCGGCGTATCCGTGGTAAACGAGCAGGTGTGGTTAATTATCGCAATCGGGTCGTCGTTCCCGATAACATATGCCGCCCCGCCGGCCGCTGCCGTGTATTCGAGCGCGTCGCTCGGCGCACCCTGCGAGACATCGGAGCCGATCGCAAGCCCGTACGGGATCATGCCGCTTTTTACGAGGCCCATGCAGGTCTGGATCGCGGCGGTTCCCGCTTTGCAGGCAAACTCATAGTCGGCTGCGGTCATGCGTGGCGTCGCGCCGATCGCTTCCCCGACCGTGCAGGCCGTCGGCTTGACCGCGTACGGGTGCGATTCACTGCCCACGTACACGGCACCGATCTTCTCGGGGTCAACGTTGCGCCGCTTCAGGGCGTTTCTGGCTGCTTCGACCGCAATCGTTGCGGCATCCTCATCGAGATCGGGGACGGACTTTTCAAAAACACCTAATCCTCCCGTGATATCTGCGGCATTTGCGCCCCAGACTCTGGTGATCTCCTCAACCTTGATCCGATATCGCGGTATATACGCACCGTAGGTAATAATGCCTACCATTCTTTTTCCCTCAGTGTACTAACGATTTTGTCTATCTCCATCTCAGTACAGAGCACAGTAATATGATCCCGGTCCGCCATCTTTGCAACGAACGGGTGGACGTTCTCCGCCTCGATCCCTTGGAGGATCACGCACCGCGGCTTGAATGCCGTGACTCGGATCGCGACCATCGGCGACTTGCCGGTTGAGACGTTCGTGAAGACGAGCGCCCGTTCGGTGCTCCAGCCGTAGATGCGGTTGAATTCCTCAGCGGAGAGCTGGAGGATCGCATTGAGGCTGTTTATCACGGTATAGCCAAAGATGGTCTGGTCCATGGGCCCGCAGAGAAGCGTGCACCCTATCGCCTCGGTGAACGCACCGAGGGCAACCGGGTTCGTGTACTCGTGGATGTCGAGGATCACATCATCATCGATGCCTGAAAAGAGCATGGAGGAAAATTTGTGAATGTGTCTTCCGTCGCCTTCCTCATCGATGGAGAGGAGACTGTCGACAATCTTGCCGACCACGGCGGTTCCGGGGCTCTTTCTCCTGCCGCTCTCGTAATCGCTGATCACGGAGGGTGAGATACCCAGGCGGTCCGACAGGACTCCCGGAGGAATCTCGAAGTTCTGGCGCCACTTTTTGAGCGCAAGCCCCGGTGAGTCCGACAGCGTAATCTCTCCCGCCATCTTCTCGGCGAGCTGGTTGCGCAATTCGGATTTCATGCTCAGCTAGATTGACCCGGCCTGTTAAATAACTAACGAACGTTCTTTCGACAACAAACGAACCGCGGCGGAGGGAAAGCGGGTGATGGGGAGGAAAGCAATCCATAAATAGTAAGCATCTCAATTTTGATAGACATGGTACTGGCAGAAGAACTCGAATGTCTCAAAGCGATCGCCCTCATGGGCGGGTGCAGGGGGCCGGTCTGGGTCTCGTCGCAGACGCTTGCACAGGTACTGGAGGCAAGCCCGCAGACGGCGTCCCGCCGGCTCAAGGCGCTCGAGAGCCGGCGGCTGATCACCCGGACCATGAACCCGGACGGCCAGCATATCACGATCACAAAGAACGGGGAAGATGAGCTCCGGCGCGAGTATGCGGAGTACTGCCGGCTCTTCGCGCATGAGGGGGCGCACTACGCCCTCTCGGGCGTCGTAATCAACGGGCTCGGCGAAGGCCGGTACTACATGAGTCTCGAGCCGTACAAAAAACAGTTCCTCCGGCACCTCGGCTTTGAGCCGTACCCGGGAACGCTCAACCTGAGACTTGCCGGGGCCGACATCCCGACCCGGAAGAAACTGGAGGCACTGACCTGGATCCCGATCCACGGGTTCTCCGCGGACGGCCGGACATTCGGGGAAGTCCGCTGCCTGCCCTGCCGGATCAACGATATCCCGTGCGGGATTGTTGTTCCCGGCCGGAGCCATTATCCCGAGGATATTATCGAAGTTATTGCGGCAGTCGGGCTTCGCGAGGCGCTGGGTGTACAGGAGAACGACCGGGTAAATGTTGAGGTGGCACATGATTGACGATGCGATAACAGCACTACGGGACGGCAGGTTTATCCTGCTGTACGATTTTGACGACCGTGAAGGAGAGACGGATTTTGCGATAAGGTCGGATGCGGTGACTCCCCGCCACATCCTCCGGATGAGAAAGGATGGCGGCGGGCTGATCTGCACGGCCGTTGATCCGGTGGCTGCACAGAGGCTCGGTCTTCCCTTCGCAAGCGACGTGCTCCAGAGCACGAAGGTCGCCGAACAGCAGGGAGACATCCCGTACGACCGGAAGAACCATTCCTCGTTCTCACTCTGGGTCAACCACAAGAACACGTTCACCGGCATCACGGACCGGGACCGGGCGCTCACGATCACCGCGATTGCCGAGCAGGTAAAAAAGTCGTTGAACGGTGGGGGCGCACACT
>JACTVF010000133.1 GCA_019695435.1 Methanoregulaceae archaeon
AAAAAATGGTTCCCGTCTGGCAACAGCTTCACAAAAAAGTGCTTCGAGATCGGCGCCTTTTTTGCCCCGGATGGTGACATGGTTATCCGTTCGTAAAAGACAGGGCTTGAGTTTCCCGTCAGAGGTCACCCTGAGCCTGTTACAGAAGGCGCAGAACTCGGTGTTGTGCAGAGGGCGCACGACCTCAACCTCAGCACCATCGAGGCAGTATTTTTTGCGGTGGTGCATCCTGCGCGTGAGGATCTGTTTTGACCGTGCGGCAAGGTTACATTCAACCCCGTTTAAATCCCCGTGGTACTCGCAGTTGTTGAAATGCATCAGTTCGATGAGCTGGAGGACTAGGTTATGGTTGCCCCGGACAAATGCAAGGAAATCGTCCACCTCCTGATCATTGATCCCATGAAGAACAACCATGTTGAGTTTTACGGGCGTAAGTCCGACCTTGAGTGCCGCATCAATACCGGCGAGCACCTCGTTTACCCGGTCGCTTCCCGTTATACGCTTGTAGGTTTCCGGATTCAGGCTGTCGAGGCTGACATTGACCCTGCGGAGCCCGGCATGTTTTAAATCCGCAGCCATATCCGCGAGAAGGATGCCATTTGTGGTAATGGAGGACTCAATACCTTTGGGGACAAACCGGATGATCTCGAGAATATCAGGCCGTATCAGGGGTTCCCCGCCGGTGAATTTTATGCTCCTGATCCCGAATTTTGCTGCGACGTTCATGATGTCGATGATCTCCTGGGTACTCATCTCTGCATCCGGGTTCTTTTCCCCTTCAGCATGGCAGTAGATACAGGAGAGGTTGCATCGTGACGTGAGACTGATGCGGAGGTTTGTCACCGGTCGTCCGTAGGAATCCTTGAGCGTCGCGGTCATGGGTATATCATTTCAGCCTTTGAAGTTCTTTCCAATAATATAAATTTCCGTGCTTCCCTTACGGGTCGCTTTGGTGGAGTAGGTTTTCACTGCACGGAAGTGCTCTTTTATCAGAGCGAACAGTTCAGGAAAGTCTGCACCCTGAAATGATTTAATTACAAAATTGCCACCAGGTTTTAATACGTTGCAGGCAAAGCTGAGCGCCTCTTCGCCAAGCGCGATGGCCCGGGCCTGATCGTAACTCTTGTGACCTGAAAGTTTTGGAGCTGCATCGCAGACAACAACGCTGACAGAACCAAGCATTTCGTGTGCCCGTTGCTGGATGGCCGGGTCGGTAATATCTCCTTCAATGGTCTCGATCCCATCGAGGGCTGCGATCGGGTTTAAGTCGATCCCAAGGACTCTCCCCTCAGTGAGTGTGCGCAGTACCTGAAGCCAGCTCCCGGGGGCAGCACCCAGATCGATAACATTGTCATCTCTGCGGATAATGGCAAACTTCTCCTGGATCTCGATGAGCTTAAAAGATGCCCGGGACCGGAACCCTTCGTGTTTTGCCCGGAGATATACCTTGTCCCGTGACCATTGTGAACCCGTACCCATTCACCCCCAAAAAATCCGCGAAACGACCCAAAACGCTATAATTAAAGTATGACGATATACTGTATAAGACAGTTGTTAAGGGGAAAGCGATGTTAAAAGCAACCATTGACGCAGAGATATTCAGGGAGGCCATTGACGCGATCTCGGCACTCGTTCCAGAGTGCCGGCTGCATACAGCGGAAGACAGCATCTCCACCCGGGCTGTGGACACCGCGAATGTTGCCATGATCGCATTCACGCTTAAAAAAGAGGCGTTTGATACCTTCAAGGCAACGAAAAGCGAGCTGGGGGTCGACATCTCCAAGATGAAGAATATCTTCAATATGGGCGGGAAAGGCGACCTCATCAGTCTTGAGCTCGCGGACAATGCGCAGAAAATGGCAGTCAGCGTCCATGGCTACCATTATTCAATTACCCTGCTGGACACGAACACGATCAGAAAAGACCCCAACTCCCCGACCATCAATCTCCCGGGAAAGGTTGTGATCTCCGGTGAAGATCTCAACAACGCGATCAAGGCGGCTGCGGTGATATCGGATAAGATCGCCATGGGAATCAACCCCAAGGACCAGACCTTTTACATGGTCGCGGAAGGCGATACCGATCATATCCAGCGCGAGTTCGGAAAAGATGAACTCAAGTCGCTCACTCCGGTCGAGGCACGCTCGCTCTTCTCACTTGACTATCTCAGGGATATTGGCAAGGTGATGTCACGGGCTTCCGAAGTCGAGGTCTGCCTTGGCGTGGATCACCCGGTCCGGTTCTCCTTCGATATTGCGGGCGGCAACGGGCACGTGGAGTACCTGCTTGCACCCCGGATTGAGGCTGACTGAATGGATTTTGTGCCATCCGGCAAGGAACTTTCCCATTTTCCGTTTTTAAAAAAGGCACAGGATCCTATCAGGTCCCGTTTCTCCTCGCTTGGTACGCTTCTTGGCACTCCGAAAGGCGAGGCCCTGATCTCACATGCGGTTACCCGTATACAGGAAGCGGTAACCCCAAAAAAGACCCATGTACCGAAAGTGTGCGGTACTCCCGAGGACGAGATCGCCTCGTATGCGCTCGCACGGATTATTGTTTCCTGCGTAAACGACAAACAACTCATTGACCGGCTTACACGGTACGAGGCCGAACGTGCCTATCATTTTCTTGTGAATGAAGAGGAATGGAACAGTAATTATGTACAGGATGATGGCGAGTATTCCCGATTATGGGGAGCGGTCGCGGACGAAATGGGTATCAGGGTTGCAGAGGACCGGATGCCGGTTCCTGATTACGTGGAACTCGTCGCGCCCCTGCATGATGACCGGTACCGGCTTCTCAACCGGCATGTGGAACAGGGATTTGTTGCTATCAACAAGAACGAGCGTTATGAACTCCTGCGGGAGCGGATCCGTGTGCTTCTGCGTCATGATCTCCCCCACCGGGTACCAAAAGAGATCTGTGAGAAGTTAGCCCCGCATGCGGCGGAGATTAAAAAGGCATATCAGGAACAGATGCTGAGACAGTTCGGGACGGTGGAGGAAAGTGCGTTTCCCCCTTGTATACAGGCGCTCATAACTGCGCTTGCTGCAGGCACCAACCTCACGCATGCCGGCAGGTTCTCGCTGACAGCATTTCTCCACAATATCGGTATGGATACGACAGGGATTGCAGAGCTCTATGCACGGTCACCGGACTTCGATGTCGAGAAAACCATGTACCAGGTCGAGCATATCACGGGGCGTGGGGGCACCGGGACCGAATATACGACGCCCGCGTGCGCAGCGATGCAGACAACAGGGCTCTGTGTCCACCGCGATGTGCTGTGCGAACGGGTCAGCCACCCGCTCAGTTACTACAAGGTAAAAAAATCACAGGCACCGCGAAAACCTGCAATGGTGAATAAAAAAATGAAATCCTCAAAAGATCTCAACTCCTCATGAAAAAAAGGGTCCCTGGTTGTTATTTTTCAGGTAATTTTCTCATTAACCATATACCCTGCACCTGAGAGGAACAGGATAAAGAGGATAATGGCGATAAGGTAAGCCGGTCCGGCGCTGATGACCAGCGGGAGCACCGCAAGAAGAATGACCAGCACCACAAAGCCTGTTACGCCGATAAGAACATCAAGCAGTCGTGCATCCATCCACTGCATTTTGGTGTTTATCGGTTATATGCGTATCCGTGAGGTTGAACCGTTATGCTGATGTCTCCGGCCGGCGCACCGTTGTCCATGGAACGCTCCGCTGCTATCGTTTTGCTCGATCGGTATGTCCATAATACCGGGCTCAAAAAACACTGCCTTGCGACCGGCGCCGTGATGAGAGCGCTTGCCGCGCGCCTCGGGGAGGATACGTCATTCTGGGAAACAATCGGTCTCCTGCATGACATCGATTTCGAATTTGTTCACGGGAATATGCAGGTGCATGGTGCGAAAGGTTCAGAGATCCTCATGGAAAATGGTATCGATGCTGATCTGGCTCGGATTGTTCAGCGGCATAATCACCATCTTTTTTCGGGAACTTACGAAAAGACGGTTGAGATTGCGCTGCAGGCAGCAGACAGTGCATCCGGCCTTGTGATCGCGTGTGCGCTCGTGAAAGGCGGCAGGCTTTCGGAAGTGACCGTAAAGACCGTGACAAAAAAGGCAAAAGAAAAGTCCTTTGCGGCCGGGTGCGATCGAAGCCGTATCGCGCTTATTGCGCCGATCCTTGCGCTGCCGGACTTTTATACCGTTGCAATTGAAGGACTAATGGAGATACGCGGGGAACTGGATCTGACCTAACCTCCCGGGGCTGACAGAGAGAATAAAAACCTCCCGGATCAACAGAGGTGCGGATAGTATGATCAGTCCGGAGCAGCAAAGAAACAATGTTCTTACCCATCTTACGCGTGCCGTTGTCCTCCTTGAGGAATCGATGGATCCACGACTGGTTGCCGGTACCTACATGAACATTGGTTATGCCATCAGCGGCGCCCGTGACAGTACCGGCGTCGCTGCGATCACGGGGGGGATCGTGGTGCAGGACAATGCCGTGAAGGCAGCAGGGGTATGCGGGTTTGGCGCCGATAGTCAGATTGCAAAAATCCTCCTTACTGCCTCGAAATTTGACCCGGAGATACGGTGTGCGGCAACGATCCGGTATGCGGATACGATCCGCCGCATCCTTGAGGATATGTTCCTTGAATGCTGCACCATCGACCACCGCGTACAAAACCCGGGGGTCAGCACGATGGACTGGGGGGTGGCCTCCTGCTGCAGGGATGGCGTACCTGAAGCAATCGTGAATCCAGGTGACTCATTGAATGATTCTGTTGTCTATCTGTTTGGTGAGAAACCTGCGGATGTCGCGGGCAATATTATTATGTTGTCGAACCGCATTATACATATAGAACTTTGAGGAATATTTCATGGGAATAAAGCCATCGTATATTAAGACTATCGGTACTGCACTCCTGACCACGCAGAAGGAAAACTTTTCGAACAGCTTTGACGCAAACAAGCAGCAGCTGGCGGCATCCGCATCGATCGACAGCAAGCGCGTCCGGAACCGTGTCGCTGGATATATAACAAGAAAAATTAATACAAAAAGACACCCATAACCCTAGGTATGTTCGAAGGTGTCCTTCCCGCAATAATTACTCCTTTTAAACGTAATTCCGCGATGGATCTTGACGTACAGGGTCTGGAACGAAACATTGAGTATCTTCTTTCCTGTGGTATCCATGGGATCGTGCCCTGCGGCTCGACCGGCGAGTCTGCAACGCTCACGTTTAAGGAGCACGAAAAGGTTGTCAGTGTCACTATTGACACGGTCAACGGCAAGGTGCCCGTGCTTGCAGGCACGGGTTCAAACAATACAGCGGAAGCAGTTATCCTTACGAAGGCGGCAAAGGACACCGGTGCCGATGGCGTGCTCGTCATCAGCCCGTACTACAACAAGCCCAACCGTGCGGGGCTCGTCAAGCATTACACAAAACTTGCGGATCTTGATATCCCGTTGGTTATCTACAACGTGCCCGGCCGTACGGGTCAGAACCTCGAACCCGACCTGATTGCCGAGCTCGCACAGCATCCCGGTATTGTCGGGATCAAAGAAGCCAGTGGCAACGTCGGCCAAGTCTCGCGGATCATCGAACTGACGCAGGACGAGGATTTCGCCGTGATCTCCGGAGATGATAATCTCACCCTCCCGATCATGGCGCTCGGTGGCACGGGTGTAATCTCGGTCGCGGCAAACGTGGATCCAAAACGTATGGTTACCATGTGCGAGACAGCCGGTAGAGGCGACTGGAAAAAAGCGCTCGCCCTCCATTATGCACTCTCCCCGCTCTTCCGCTCAATGTTCATCGACACAAATCCCATCCCGGTCAAAAAAGCCGTGGAGCTCATGGGTATGGCCGGAGGCCCGGTCCGGCTGCCACTCGATAACCTCGATGAGAAAAAGACTGCCGAACTCAAAAAAATCCTTGCCACCATCTCTGCTGCAAAGAAACCGGCGGGTACCGGATCAGCGGAAAAAAGGAAAAAACCGGCTGTGAAGAAAAGCCGGCGGTGATCAGATCATGATCAAAGTCGTTGTCTGCGGCGCTTCCGGCCGTATGGGCCAGACCATTGGGAGGATGGTCAGGGAATCACCGGATCTTGAACTTGTCGGAGGAATCGACCTCCATCCGGGCATCTTTTTCGGTGTCGATATCGTTGCAACACAGGATATCGAAAAACTCCTCAAAAGCAAAAAGCCTGATGTGCTGATCGATTTCACCGTAGCGCAAGCCGCTGTTGAAAATGTGAAGGCGGCGGCAAGAAACCACGTGGCACTCATTGTGGGAACGACCGGATTTACTCCGGAGCAGCGCGAGGCGATGACTGCAGCCATCGAAGGCCAGGTTTCCGCTGTGATCTCAAGCAACTTCTCAGTCGGGGTCAATATCTTCTGGCAGCTTGTGAGGGAGGCAGGAAAACTGCTCGGTGATTACGATATCGAGGTGATCGAGGCGCATCACCGGAACAAGAAAGATGCCCCGAGCGGGACCGCAAAGACGATCCTGCAGATCCTTGATGAAGAGGTTGGATCGCGAAAGAAACTCTATGGCCGCGAAGGCATGATGGTGC
>JACTVF010000134.1 GCA_019695435.1 Methanoregulaceae archaeon
CATTGGTTGGCAGGGCGGGGTCGGTCCCCTGCGCGGCAAGCTCTGCGGCGATTTCGTCGCAGCGCTCGATGCGCTTGATGTCCTGTGTGAGGGTTTCCACTTCCGCAAGGAACGCATCGACCTTGGTCCGGATTTCCGGGGTCTGCTCGCCCTTCAGAAGCTCTACGGCGTCGGCATGCGCCTTCGCCCGTGCTTCTTTCTTCTGTTTCAGTGCGCTCATGAGAGTGCACCTCCTTATCGATTTGGCCATTTACCGGAAGGCCGCCGGGCGATGCTGGATTTTGCCCACTAGCTGTAGGCGAGCTTTGACTTGCCCTTGCGGGCCTCAAACTTATTCCACACTAACCGTACCGTGTTACGCATGCATTATGCCGTCAGCGTGATGTACGTCAGGGGTGGTGTGTTGCCGCCGGAGGGGTCGAACACCTGTGCATCGGCCCTCATGCGGCCCGTATAGAGCGCCTTGCCATACTCGATTGCGTTCGCCGCCTGCGTGTTGCGAGTCAACGTCATGCGGGATACGCGCACAAAATAGTGCGCTAGGTCGCCGAACACGATGTAACCCGGCGTCCCAAGGCTGGCGTTGACTGACGGTATCGAAGGGCTGACCAGAACCGGCTTGCCCATCAGTACTTCCACGTCCTTCTTGATGCTGACCAGCGGGCGACCAACACCGTCCGTCAACTTGCGAACCCACTGGTAGGTAGCGTCACTCATCACCCACGCGCAACGCGGGGAAGCACGGTGGTAGCGGTTGACGCTGAAGTAGGCTGGCTGGAAGTCGATGTTGTCCGTGTTGCTGGCGTTGGGTCCGAGGACGGTGTGGAAGCCAGTGCTGAGTGTCACGCCGCTGTTCGACGCGCCGCTCAGAACGCCTTGTGGGGCGGTCGAGCCGTTACCAAGGGCAAGGTCCTCACCGATACCACGCGCGAAGCCGATGGTGTAGGCCGCCTGCATCTGGTCCATTATCGGCTGGAAGTCGTCCTGCTCCAGTTCGAGCGTGGCGTCCAAGGTCAGGCGATACATGAAGCCGTTCAGTTGCTGGCCTGCCGACGTCGGCGGTGTCCCAGCCAATTGCTGGGCGGATTCCGCGACCTTTGTCGCGGCGAAGGTCGAGAGGTCCCAACCGGGTAGTCGGTAGGGACGCAACTTGAGGCTGTCGCTTCGGATGACCGTGCAGACGTTCTCGTCCAGCAGCGGGTCATACTGCGCCATGCCGTAGACCATCGTGTTGTAGAACTCCTGCGGTACAAAGTAGCCGCCTTGGGAGCCATCCGTCCATGAGATGGTCTGCGTGCCTTCCTGCATACCACGCAGCTCCGGCGTCGGGTCCGAGCCCGATAGGAACGTGCGGAACCACCGGAAGGTGGAGTCGTCAGGAGCGACGGCGTCCTTACGCAGGGCCGCTATCTTCGCCAGCAGAACATTGACACGCGCTTCATCGCGCTTGGTCATCTCCGCTTTGGCCGAGATAGTTTCGGCCTCTGTGATTGCTGCCCGCAATTCTACCATTGCGGCAGTGATTGGTTGCTTTGCCATTGCCGTCCTCCGTTAAAGCTTGGAAACCTTTGCTGCCGACCACTTCTTTAGTTGACCGGGGAATAAATCGTGCTCAACCATCAGGTCATCGTTCTCGACTCGAACAATGCGTCCAGAACCCTCGGTCTCGTGTAGAACGCGGTCGCCCGCCTGCAGGTCGTGCCATTGACCGGTAGCCTTGCGCGGCTGTTCCTCAAAGGAACGTACCAACCGCTGTGCATCAGCCCAGCGCCCAGCGGCGATTGTCATCCGGACTTCAAGTTCCTGTTCAGGTGTCACGTTGTAACTCCTTAGCCCAACAGTCCGGCCTTCAGCCTGCGCAGCCGGTCGTCGCGGTACTCCGCCAACTCCTGCGCGGCGCGTGCGGCCTTGTCGGCGTTGGTCTCGGTGACTTCAACTCCGAACTTCTTAGCCGCCGACTTAATCTTGCCGTAGACGCCAGCCTCGCTCTCGGCAGGGATGCCGGTGTGCTGACCCCAGCGAGCAAGAGCGTTCCTAACATGGCTCGCGTCGTGTATCGGGTATTTCCACGTGGCCGTGTCGTTGGCGTCGCCGACGAATGCGAACTTGTCCTTGGTCAGGTTCTTGCCACCGACCTTCTTCGTGCGGACCATGTTGTCGCGGAACTCGAGAGTCCCGAGGAACGCTTCGCGCATGCTACCGTAGCAGTTCTTTTCCTCTTCGGTCGCGTCGTCCTTGGGCTTGTCACCAGACCAGACCTTGTCACGCTGGACCATGCAGTTCTCTTCGTACTGGTCCTCGCCCTCGTAATCCTCGGGGTCGTAGCCTTCGTCTTCGAACTTCTTCTTGCGCTCGGCGCATGCCGCCTTCCGGGCGTCCTCGGCAGCCTGTACCGCTTCCGCCGCCGCCGTGTGCTCGTCCGCCGTGGTCTTGTGAGCCGCTGCGACCAACGCTGCCTCGGCAGCAGCCTTCTTGTGCTGCTCGATGATGGCGTCCATCGACCGCTGGGCCTCGCCGTCCTTGACAGCCTTCAGGGCAGCCTTCGCGCCGTCCTTGGCCTTTTTGTAGGTATCCTTCGCAGCCGCTTTGTGCGCCTTGGCCTTGTCCTTGCCCTCGTCCTTCATGGCTCCGGCTTCGTCTTTGGCCTTCTTGTAGGCATCCTTCGCTGCGCCCTTGACCGCCTTATAGGCTCTCTTGGCTTCCTTCACCGCGTCGGAATCGCCCGGCATCTCGTCGCCGTCCGCGTCCCAATCGCCATCCGACTCGTCGCCATCCGGCTCGTCGTCGCTGCGCTGCTCGGCAGCCGCCGCTGCAGCCCGCTGGGCTTCCGCTTCCGCGTCCAGCTTGTGTGCCTCGATTGCGGACCGAATCTCCGCAGGGATAATCTCTTCGCCTCTTGCCATGACAGCCGTCCCTTCATAAGCGGGGTAGGTGACCGCGCTAACGTCCATGAGATTGACATCTTTCAGCGTGCGGGCCGCCATCCAATCATCGGTGCCCCGCTTCGTGGTCCACTCTTGCCCGCCGTCCGGCACGGTGAATGCGAACGAGCACTCATCGATGTCACCCCGCTTGATGGCCGCGTGCAGGTCGCGATGCGCCTGTTGGTTCGGGTCAAGCTGGCACCGGAACTGAAGCCCGCGCTCGTCTTCCTTCAGCGTCAAGGTCTTGTTCTTCGTGCGCCCAAGCACCGCGTTCGGATTGTGGTTGAACAGGGCCTTCACGTCGTCGCCCTTGTCGATGGAGCGTTTGAACGCGCCCGGTAGAATGGTCTCGCGGAAGCCGCCGAGGTCTTTCGACTCGCAGTTGAACATCGCTGCGTAGCCGACCAGCGCCATCTCCTCACCCTGCGATTCGGCCCGCAGCTCGGCTTTGAGGAATCGAACTTCATGCTTCATGGTAATGCTCCCTTCGAGAGAATCTTTCCCGTCTTTCTTCGCCACGCCGGTGGCGTTCTGGAACGCCCAGCTTTCAGCTTCCTTCTCGGACTTGCCATCCTTGATGGCCTGCTTGTAGACCGAGTTCCAAACCTCAACCCACTGGGCCTTCTTGCCCTCGGGGATGTAATCAGGTGCGTCGCTTGGCTTTGAATAAGGCATTGCAATGTCTCCGTAACGTGTTCCGGCTACTTCTTACTCCACGCAACCCACTCTTCGTAAGTCTTCGTACCGTGCGGCTCACCGGATTCGACATACTTAAGATAGTCGCCATAACCCGGCATATCTGGTCCCTTGCCCGGCATCGCCTGAAATCCCGGAAGTTGAATATTCTCTTTGGTAGATTTCTCTTTATCGCTACCGGATGCGAACTTCCCGTCGCTGTCGCGCGGCTGGTCCTCGGTGAAGCGCTTGGCTGCGCTCCATTTACCGGCGGCCACCACCATTCGGAATTCGAGGTCTTGGTCCACGTTAGTCGTCCAGCGGCAGGGCCACTGCCGTCCAATCAATCCGTAGTTGCAGGCCCAGCTCGATCCATTTACGAACCGCGTCGGCAGACATCAGCTCGATGTGACCGCAAGCCTGACACTCGAGACTTACGACTTCCGCCGTGCGAGCCTTGGCGTCACGAACGACGCCGTTGCACCGTTCGCAGTGTAGCGACTTACAAGGGAACAACTTCTTGCACGCCATACCACACCTCTACGTTCCGGCGAGGCTGTCACTTACTTGGTCGCCGTAGATAAGCGTCAAATTGTTGGTCGCGTCCAGTCGGTAAATCCCGCCGGGCTCGGCTACTTTGACGTTGCCGCCCGTTACGCCTGCGTTCTCAAGCGCCGCGATGTTCGAGCGACTGGTGATTACCAGCGTCGGGCCTTCCATACTATTGTCGGCCCGCATCCTTGCAAAGGCTCCGGCGCTGCGTGCCCGGAAGTCATCCAAACTCTCGCCGCCCGGTATCACCTCCTCCGGGTTGTCGAGGTACCACTGAACTTCGTCGCCTACCTCGGCCTTCTTTTGGCCGGTGTAGAGGCCGACGTTCAGCGTCTTGAAGCCATCGTCAATCTCAATCGGTACGCCGAGACCATCCGAGCAGATTTGCGCGGTCTCCCAATGACGTGGCAGCGAGGACGTCACGATGCGCTTGATGCCCTTGTCCTTCAAGGACATCGCCGCCTGCAGTGCTGCCTTCCGGCCTTCCTCGTCGAGGCTATACTTGCCCCAGCCGCGATACAGGTCCTGCAGGTTGGCGTCGGTGGTCCCGTGCCGCATTACGTATGCAGGCGTGTCGTTCATACCCGCGCCCAGCCGGATGTACCGCCTGCCCTTGCCCTTGTTGGTGACGCCGGGCTTCGCGCCGGGCTTCGCCGCCGGGGAGCCGGGCTTGGCCCCACCCGAGGCCGCCGGGGCCGCCGCTGCACCGCCGGAAGCCGGTGCTACCGCCGGAGCGCTTGCTTTGGCCAGCGCCAGCTTGTTCTTGTGTTCCTGCTGCGGACTGTATTCCGGATTCTCTTGGTGGAAGTTGACCGTAGCCTGAGCGCCCATCGCAATCGGGTCGCCCGCGTCCTGCATATTGGTCGGCATCCAAATCTTGTCGCCCACGTCGCCGGGGAGTGGGTTCATGTCTTCCAGCTCGCGGATGTCATTGCCGCTGAGGTAGCCCCACTGGCGACCGCTGGTGTAGAATGCGGACCGCGCGGCTGAGTCAGGGTACATCAACCGACGCACATCGAACTTGGGGAAGAACTTGTTGGCCGTGCGTCCCATCTTCGGGAAGCACTTCCGCGTCAGTTCCTCTTCCCACGATACCAGCCAAGGATTGAGGCAATACAGCACGAACTCAATGCTCGACTGCTCGATGTTGCTCTTGCCGCTCTTCTCGGCTGCACCAACCATGTGAAGCGGGACGTTAAATACCGCGCAGGTCTCGCCGCGCTCATATGTCCGGGTCTGGAGCATCTGCCCCTCTTCCGGGGTGCTCGCAATCTTCTCGAACTTGATGCCTTGGTCGAGGACCGCAACCTTGAATGCGTTCTCGCCGCCGTGCGCCTCTTGCCATGAGCGCCGCACGTTCTCGATTTGGATTTCCTGCATCTTGTTCGGGAAGGTCAAGATGCCTGCAGGCCGTGCACCGTTGCCGAAGAACTTAGCTCCGTACTTCTCGGTGGCCAGCGAGAGCCCGATGATTTGCCGCGCGAGGTAGACCGTGCTCTGGCCCAGCCGACCATCCAGTGACAGGCCCGGAACGTGAATCATGTCCTCGGCCAATACGATGCGGCGGCGGCCCATGTTCAGGTCATGCTGCTCGGCGGAAGGGTAGTCCATCTGCTGCAGCGGCTC
Source organism: Methanoregulaceae archaeon (assembly GCA_019695435.1). Taxonomy (GTDB): domain Archaea; phylum Halobacteriota; class Methanomicrobia; order Methanomicrobiales; family Methanospirillaceae; genus Methanoregula. Next base: position 5,778 of record JACTVF010000134.1, read on the forward strand.
GGTCGTCTCATACATCAGCGTGCCCGCCGGATACATCGTGCCCTGTAGCATGATTGGCTGCACATTCCTGATGGGCCGGGTCCGGGCCGGGTTGCGTGGCCACAGCGCGATGATGTTGTTCGACTTGTCGCGCTCAATCTCCGAGTAGGCGTTGCCCCAAAGGAGGTCGTGGCACAGCATGGTCTTGAAGAACGTAAACCGGGTCATCTCCGCATTCGGTTCGTTGCGGAACAAATCGTAGAGGCTATGGTCGGTCGCGACCTGCTTGCCCGTTCGATTGTCTGTCTTCAGCCGCTCGTAGACATTCAGCGGCAGCCCGGCGACGCCGTTACTGATGATGTTGACGCAGGCATAGACCGTCCCCACTTGGAGGGCAGTCATCTCGCTCACGCGGATGCCGGAATCCGTACGTCCGCCGTTGAAAATGTCTAAGAGCCATTCCGCCGGAAAAGAGAGCGGAGTTTGCAGTCTTGTTACTCGCGTATGCGAGGGCAGGTCATTTCTGCCAGCCTCTTGCGGTTCAATTCCCGCAATGCTCGGACTATTGCATACCGCTTGCGCGGCCCCTCTCGCTTAGTCTCTCAGCGTGCCTTTGCGGCTTCGCCCTCGTTGGCATCTCAGCGTTCGAGTCAATTAGAGAAGGTTCTCGCCCACAAAAGCGGGCGACCCCAAATTAAGGATTCTCAAGAGAGCTGCGTTGCTCAAACGCCAGCCCTGCGGCCCGGTAGGCACTTATCATCCTATCGAGTATTCCCACTCGGCACCTCCTTTCCCTTACAATAGCCGCTTGC
>JACTVF010000135.1 GCA_019695435.1 Methanoregulaceae archaeon
GATTGATACTGTATCGGTCCTGACTCGCTTATTCAAACTAAGGTCAAAATTTATCTTGACACGAATAGCCGGACGGTGTACTGTGCCTGCATGGCATCCGCCATCTACCGGACCCGAGACGAGATCATCGCGCAACTGGAGGCGCGGCGGAACGGGCGCACGGTCAAATCCCTGCATGTCGAGGTTGAGCGCGAGACCGGCATGAAGATCAGCTATTCGCATCTGTTCAATATCCTGCGCGGCAGGCGGGAGCCGAATCCGGCGGTGATGAAATATCTGGGCGGGACGGTCGAGAAGACGGTGAGCGTCGTGTACCAGATAAGCGGAGGCAGGGGTGGAGGCAGGGGCGGTAGGAGAGGTGGAGGCGGGCGTGGCAAGGTGTGAACGATCAGGAACCAGTTACAAGAAACTGTTTCATCTCCGGAACTCGGTCGCGGATCATCTTGAGGCTATCTGCCTGCTGTTTACCGAACGGCCCAAGATCACCATCGTCATCCGCACGCCATGGATCACGGATGCGAGCGGGGACGGCGACGTGATTTCGATCTGGCGATCGCGGCCATAAACAGGTTACGGGACCGACAGCCGGTCTAGTAATCCTAATGAGTTTATTGAATTTATCAAAAGGAGAATAAGAATATGGCGATCACCACCGACTACACGAACAACACCCAACAACGCGTACTTCCAGCCGACATCGACAACTGGTTCACATATCATGCCCCGAAAAGCGACCAGACCGAGCGTTACTCGAACCTGCGCGAGATCGCAAAAGAGTTGGCGATACTGACCGTGAAATATTGTCCTCCATGTGCGGACACGACCGCAGCCTTGCGCAAGCTCCGTGAGTTTGTGATGGCCGCGAATTTGGCGATTGCGTGTAACGAATAGGGAACGGTGACTGGTCATGGCCTGGTCCGAAGCGAACGATTCCGATGACGAGCAGCAGACGCTTACCTTGTTTCCGGCTGGCACGGTATTTTTTGAGCCGGACGGTATTCATCAGGTGACGGTCATGTTCCCGGACGCGGAGTCGGCAATCGTGTATTACGAGTGGATGAAACAGCTGGTGATTGACAGCGAAAAGGGGAACTGACATGGCTCACAGGCGCGGCAAGCCCGAGCGTATCCCCATCGAGGAGCACATCGACTGGATAGAACAGTTGCTGTTCGACCGCAACGAACCCGGATGTGGCGATGACGATTATGGGGACGTTCACATCAACAGTTGGGGACGAACGCAACTGAGGAAACGTTTGAGGCAGATTCGCAGGGAAGGGAAACTGAAATGATTCAGATCTGTGACAAGTGCCACCGCCGGTTCAACGACGAGTATCACTCGACCGTTTGTCCGCATCGCGGCATCGGATTCTGCGCGGTCTGTGACTATGTCGTATGCGTATGCACGCCCGATACCGCTGGGCGGGATTGGGAACGGTCGAGCGCGAATCGGGAACAGGAGTCGGGCAAATGAGGATTCGGTGGCGGTACCTCGACCTGTCGTACCAGCGCAACCTCGGCATGGTCGATCTCAAGATCGGTATGCCGTGGTCCGATCAATGGCTGATCCGCATCCTGATCAATTCGCCGGTCACGGTTACGAGCCAGCTCTCGCCGCTGTTCGTGAAACGGTCTATGTTCGCGAGCCGGTATATTGTTCATCCCGGCGGCGGAGGCGCGGCCAGGCTGGTATGCGAGGAATGCGGGACCGAGTACCCGTATGTCGCGAGCCCGGCACCATGCGCGTTCTGCGCGGTCATGAAGGAATCGGGGATCACGATCTGTATCGCGCACCGTACCCGTGAATGGCGCTGGAGCGAATGGGGATGGGCGGTCAGATACGCGGATGGGTACTATCTCCTTGACCCGGATGACGTGACCGAAGCTGGATATGCTCGTGTGCGCCGCTTCAAATACAAGCAGGATGCGGAATGGGTCTTGTCCAAGAACCGATTGTCGGGGGACATTGAACCGTATCCGCTCAATCCCGTACAGAATCCACGACCGGACCGAGCAATTATGGACAGCATCATGAGTCGGTCGCCGGGGATCGGAGCGAAACCGGGACTGTGGGGGAATCGGCAACTGCCATGAAACGGTCTCCACAAATTGTCGTTCGCCGGGACGCGCTTCGAGCCATGTGCGAAGCCTTCTACATGGTCATAATCCAGTGCGGCCCGGAGCGTGACGATAATAGAGATCAGATCATCGCGCTCTGTCCCCGCAAATGCGATGCCCGCAAAGTACAGTACGCGCTGGAGGAGTATCTGTGAGTCGATTGTCCTGCCATCCTGTCCCGAACAGCGACTTTGCAACCGTGACCTGTGACTGCGGCAGCCTGCAAATGACGTATTTTGAGTTGCAAATAGCCCCGCGACAGGCATCTATACTCGGTTATGACAAATGCTTTGGTACCCGCATTGACAGGGGGCGGGCTGTGTTGCGTGTACGCGGTCAAGACGGCAATAGGAACATTCAGTCGTATCCAGACGGCAATTATGTTAATCAGGACAACGATTCCCCTGGTTTATCCTCATCGGTCTGCTATAAGTGTCACACAATCGGCAAACCGGAGGTATTGTGAGCCAGCGTAAACTTCACATCTCGGCCAGTTGGGAATAGATATGAGCAAAGTCATCCTCGGCCAATCCGACGGTCACAATCTCAAGCTGGATGTCGATCTTCTGCTCACCAGCCGTCTCTTGCTCCAAGCCAACTCCGGTGGCGGCAAATCCTGGCTCCTGCGCCGGCTGGCCGAGCAGTTCTACGGTCACGTCCAGACCATCATCATTGACCCCGAGGGTGAGTTCTACACGCTACGGGAAAAATATGGCTATGTGCTCGTCGGTGAGGGCGGCGAAACCCCGTGCGACGTTCGATCCGCGGCTATGTTGGCGGAACGTTTCTTGGAACTGAAAGCCTCCGCCGTGTGCGATCTATATGAGGCGTTTCGTTCCCGTCCCTTGGATCGGCGCCAATGGGTGCGAACGTTCATCAATGCCCTGCTTGACGCTCCCCGATCGATGTGGCATCCGCTGATCGTGATCGTGGATGAGGCCCATAAGTTTTGTCCGCAAGAGACTCCAAAAGCCGGTAATCAAATTGACCGTGAGATCATCGGCGGCTGCAAGGACGCCATGATTGCTCTCTCAACTACGGGACGCAAGCGCGGCTTCTGTCCGATCTGGGCGACACAACGGCTCGCGAAAGTGGACAAGGACGCGTCGGCCGAGATGTTTAACCGCATGGTCGGCATGACGATTGAGGATGTAGACGTGGATCGGGCTGCCGACTTGATGAGTGTGAGTCGCGACGACAAACAGGAGTTCCGGCAATCGCTGCGTACCTTGTCTCCCGGCCAGTTCTATGCCTTCGGTCGCGCTATCACCAATGAACGTAAACTTGTCATGGTGGGTGAGGTATTTACCCATCATCCTTCGACTGGTATGGCGGCCAAATACGAGACTGCTCCACCGATGCCCGACGAGGTCAAGCGGTTCCTGCCTCAACTGGCTGATCTGCCGAAAGAGGCCGAGGAAAAGGTCAAGAACATCGCGGCGTTACAGCAGGAGGTGCGTGAACTCAAGCGGGAACTGAAGCAGCGACCGGCCGAACAGCGCATCGTCGAGAAACCCAAAATCGTAGACAGGATTGTCAGGGTCCCGACCGTACCCAAAGAAGTCGTTCGAGCCCTTGACAAACTGTACCGGGCTACCGAGTCCGTGCAGGGACTGGTGTCCGAAATCCGGGTTGCGACCGATGTAGCCATACGGGACTTCAAGGCGGAACCGCCCACACCCTCACCCATGCCCACTCTGGTTATGAAGCCCCGATCCGAAGGCGTCACGACAATGGCGGCACGGACAATCGCTGCCCGGTCAAACAGCAACGGTACTCATTCTCTGCCTCCCGGTGAACGGGCAGTGCTCATTGCTGTCGCTCAATTCGGTTCGGTCGAGAAAGATCAGTTGTCGGTGCTGACCGGATACAAGCGATCATCCCGCGATGCCTACATCGCCCGGTTATCGGCCCGTGGTTATGTCACAGCCAGTGGCCGGACATTGCTCCCGACCCAATCCGGTATCGATAGCCTTGGCGGTGATTATGAACCGCTCCCGACCGGACACGCACTGTACGAACACTGGCGGAACCGGTTGCCCGAAGGGGAACTGAAAATTCTCGACAATCTGGTACGAGCCGGTATCGGCCAGACTGTCGATAAGGATGTGCTCATGGAATCGACCGGGTATAAACGCTCGTCATTGGATGCGTATCTGAGCCGGTTGGCGGCTAAACGGCTGGTGTCGAGTCCGGGTGCTCGGCTCGCTCAGGCATCGGACGCATTGTATGACTGATTCACCGGATGATTCACGAAACTTTTACAACTTTTACTAGGCAATTCACAAGCAGTCGTGGTACCGTCGCAGTACGGTCGTAGTACCGATGTTGTATACGATTGTACGATTATACGATTGTACGATTGTACGATTGTACGATTGTACGATCGCGATTATGGTTATGACTTCCCGCTCTCCCCAAATCGTCTTCTGCACTACCTGCCGGGGCCGGGCCGAGCACATCAAGCGCACCCTTCCCGCGAACCTGTCAAATAATCGCCAGGATTACTCGCGATTCCTGCTCCTTAACTACAACAGCCAGGACGATCTGCTGCACTATATCGTCAGCCGGCACAAGCCCGATCTGAAATCCGGTCGCCTCATTCTGTACAGCTACCCCACCGATGGCCCGTTTCATATCGCGCACGCGAAAAATCTGGCCGCCCGCCTTGGTATCCTTGCGGGCGCCGACCTTATCGTCGCCCTCGATGCCGACAATTTTACCGGCCCGTCGTTCGACCAGTACATCTATAACCAGTTCAGTTGCGGGAGTCCGATCGGACCCGACACGGGCATGTTCCTGTACGCAGACATCAATAAGACCAACCGGTCGCGATTCGCCCGCGGAGTGGCGGGCAGACTGGTGATCCGGTCTCAGGACTTCATTAAACTGGGCGGCTACGATGAACGCTTCGATACCTGGCGAGGCGAAGACATGGACATGAATGCGCGGCTGTGGCGATTGGGGTACGGGTCGCGCCCGATTGATCCGGCGTATCTCGATGCCATCCGGCACAGCGCCGATGTGAGGTTCAGAGAGTATCCACACGCCCGGCAATACGAGAACGATGAAGAGGTTAAAGTTATCAACAGGGCCGAGAATACGGTCGTGAACGGCGGCAGGTTCGGTATGGGGACCGTATACAGGAACTTCGATCCAGCTCCGGTCGTGCTCGGCCCCGTTCCAACCCGCGTATTCGGCATCGGTTTGCATAAAACGGCGACCTCGTCTCTGCACAAGGCGTTCCAGACACTCGGCTTCGACAGCCTGCACTGGGGTACGGGAGAGGCGCCGTTGATCTGGAACGAAATGAGCGCGACTGGCCGGTCAAAGACCCTGGAACGGTACTATGCCCTGTCCGATTTGCCGATACCGTTGCTGTACAGGCAACTGGATACGGCTTATCCCGGTTCAAAATTTATCCTCACAATCCGGGATGACCGGAAATGGCTGACCAGCATCGAGCGTCTCTGGGACCCAGCATATAATCCGACCCGCTGGGAGTGGGACATCTACCCGTTTACGAACAGGATTCACACGGAACTGTACGGCACCAGGAACTTCGATCCGGATCGAATGCTGGAACGGTACCGCAGACACAACAGGGAAGTAAAAGAGTACTTCGGATCGCGCCCCGGCGACCTGCTGGTCATGGATATGGAGTCGGGAGCGGGGTGGCCGGAACTGTGCGCGTTCCTTGATAAGCCTGTACCCGCTGCCGATTATCCGGTCGAGTACCGTACCCGTAGCCTGATAGACGACCGTACAAGTTAGGAGAAGACGAATGACCACGAACGCGAATACGAACGCGAACACGAACATGGATATCAGCAATTTCAAACTGGGCAAGAAACCGCCTCGCATCGACCCGCGCACGTTCCGTTTATCGGATATTGTGCCCAAATTCCCTCCACCTCCGTCCGCCGACTGGTATCAGGGACAGACAAGTTTCGGAATGATGCTCAACAATGTGCTTGGAGACTGCTGCTGTGCCGCAATCGGGCACGCGGAGCAGGTCGCCACACTGAACGTGCCTGCCGGCGACGGCCCGGAAGTAACCGTGCCCGATATCGTGATCGAAACCGTATACGAGCAGGCTTGCGGTTACGTTCCCGATAATCCTTCGACCGATCGGGGATGCGCGATCATCGATACTCTCAACTGGGTACGCCAGCATGGTCTCGGTCATCGTCCGGACCTCGGCCACCCGCATCGCCATCGCCTGTTTGCGTATGCGGACCCCGACCCTCGCGACATCGATCATATCAAGCAGGCGATCGCTACATTCGGGATTATCGATCTGGGGTTACAGTTGCCGGTGACCGCACAATCGCAGGTCGGCGGCGTCTGGGATGTGGTCGGCAACCCGGATAGCGATCCGGCGTCCAGGCCGGGCTCCTGGGGCGGGCACTGTGTTTGCGTGGCCGCGTACGATGCGACCACGTTTACGTGCATAACATGGGGATCGCTTCAGGTGATGACGACCTCGTTCCTGACTACGTACAGTGACGAGGCCCATTGTCTTCTGATGAATGCCTGGATGGAGCGCTATGCCCCGCTCACGCCCGCGCAACTGGCGAATCTCGAACAGATGCTGGCGGCGCTGAACAATTAGCGCTGCTGCATGATAAGGTAGCGGCTGTGCACGCGGGCAGGCAGGCGCTTGATGCGTATGTGAAGAACGGGATACGGTGCTGGACGGAATATTTGATCCGATAGCAGTAGAGACTAATTATGAAATGTGCTGTGTTGCTCTGGATCGTATGCTTCGAGACCGTGATCCTGTTCTGGGCATTGCGGCGGACGGCATTCTACTACAAGGCGTACCATTCTGCCTT
>JACTVF010000136.1 GCA_019695435.1 Methanoregulaceae archaeon
GCATCATGCAGCTCATGACCGAACTCAACCGGAAGGGTTCGACTATCATCATTGTCACGCATGATCCCCATATCGCTGAATACACGGATCGGATCATCAGGATCGTTGACGGGAGAATTGCACAATGAGCACCATATTCTGGGAGATCTCCAAACGAAACATCCGGATCCACATGCTCCGATCGAGCCTGGCGATGCTCGGGATCATCATCGGTGTCGTCGCCATCGCGTCCATGGGCATCCTCGGGAACAGCATGACTCAAGAGATTAGCTCGAGTCTCTCCTCTGTAGGAGACAGCGTGATTGTCACCCCGTACAGCGGGGGCGGGGGCGGTGGTTTTGGCGGTGGTGGTGGCGGTAGCGGAAGCTCGGCAAACTTAATGCTCACCGACCAGGATTACCAGCAGATCAAACGTGCGGTCGCCCCGAACGTGGCAATTCCCGTCCACTCTACCTCAGAACACATGAAAGTCGGGGTTGGCAGCGACGATATCGTGGCGACCATTTATGGTCTCCCGACGGACAAGGTGAAAAACCTGCTGCCCGATCTCCAATCCGGTGATTACAACAACGGGAACTCCGGCTGTCTGGTGGGATCGACCTTTGCAACGGATCATAACGTCAAGGTCGGTTCTCGGATTTCCATCGGGACCGACGGACAATACGGCACGCTCAGGGTTACCGGTATTATCGCGGAAAGGGGGATGAGTTTCGATATTAGCACCGACAGCGCCGTCGTTGTGACACAGGACTGGTTTGAGAACACCTACAACGACAAGGATGAGTACGACGAAGTGGTCGTCAAGGTCACCAGCGGCGATACCGCAAGTGTAAAGACAATCATAGAAAAGCAGCTCAACCGGAACACCAAAGAAAAGACGGTTTCCGTGACAGACAGCAAGGCAACTCTTGCCACCATCTACTCGACCTTTAGCACGGTCACGACCTTTGTATCAGCCATTGGCGGGATCTCGATGATCGTTGCCGGGGTCTCCATCTTCAATATCATGATGATGTCGGTGAACGAGCGGATCAAGGAGATCGGGATCATGCGCAGCATCGGCACCCAGAAAAAGGAGGTGATGAGCATGTTCATCTACGAGGCTGCCATCATCGGGGTCATCGGAAGCCTGATTGGAGGGGTCCTCAGTGTCATTGGCGGGTACGCGATAAGCGCCCTGATGCTCGGCACCACCAAGTACCTCTTCACCGTGGCGAGTATGATGTCAGTGGTTGAGGGAGTAAGTTTTGGGAACCTCATCTGTATTGCCTGCGGAATGTATCCGGCATGGCAGGCGGCAAACCTCAACCCGATCGATGCCCTGCGGCACGAGTGAGAGATATATGCGCTTCCCCTTTTCTCATCCTGCAATCGAAAACTCTGTGACCGGGTGTCGTACGAATACGACCGAGGGAGTCGCACTCCTGACCGGCCATACCAAAACATGTGGCCGGACAATGACGCCGGCCTATTGGCGAACATATCGGGCAGGAGTTAACCAGCATGTCTCATAAAAATCAGTGGTTTCTCATCACGTCGGAGGAAATTACCGAAATACGCAGGCATCTGCGTGATCTTGAGGACGAGGGATCCAAAAAATGCCGGGACAGTCCCGTCGCCATTGATGGAATCCTCATTTTCGTTGAATGGCGCCTGATATGATAGGATACCGGCAAAAAATACTATCTGCCGGATTAGAACGGAGGGGGAGGATGCGCATGAAACAGCACCACTAAAAAAATTGAAAAAGAAAGGATTCTGGAACGCCAGACCCGGTAACAAACGCTCGAAAAAGAGCGGGCGGTTACCTGTGATGTGGTGCGATGACCATACTCGACAAAGGTATGCGGTAACAGGAAAATCCAGGGGATGCTGGTCAAAAAGTGCGAAAACCCCGATACTCTCTCCGGGCCCTCTTCATCCTGTTTCCCGCACTCCGGGCACAAGCAGGAAGAAAAATACCCTGCTGTCCTAATCAGCATGGAGTACCCGTTCCCTGGTATCCGTTTTCCGGGGGCGAAATTCCTGAATCTTCAGAACCATTTTCCCTTGCCGGTTCCGATGCATTGTCGTGACTTCACTATGATGGAGCATAGAGAATTTGCGGTTTAGTGGTTTCAGAAAACAGATGGAGTGGTTAGGTGTAGCGTGCCACAATTAATGTCCGTTTTGTTTACAGGATCTCCCAAGTCATCGCGGATTATGATTCATTTCCCTCTGGTCACATTGGCCACCGCACCGGAGATTGCGGCCTGTGCGTGGCTAAAGATCCCTCCGGTCATATTGGCCACCGCACCGGAGATTGCGGCTTGTGCGTGGCTAAAGCTCCCTCCGGTCACATTGGTCACTGCATTTGTGGCCGATTCAACCGCCCCCATACCTACCCGGTAGACGGCAGACTGTCCGAAGAGCACGATCGCAATGACCACTATCACCGCCACTGCAACCGCGATCCAGACGATCAATTTGACGAACCGGACCATTTTTTCATCCTCCTACCTCCCGGCACTGGCTCTTTTGTGGACGGTTCGGATACCCTTACAGATTGATTCTGTGGGCATTTCTCTGTGCTGATTGAAAATGTATGGAGCAATAGCACCTGCTGCCGCAATTACCACTGCCATCATGCAGAATACGGCAATTACCAGACGAAAATGTGTGAATGTTTTCATTTTTGTATTCTCCTTTCCGGATAACTACGTTTTCTGGCAGTCATCATGATCCTAACAACCGCTGAACTGATTTATATTCGAACCATGGGAGAAGTACTATAATAAAAGAGGAATGACATTAATTGAACCAGCAGGGATACCTTATCCAGTTTTGGTGTAGGCTACAGGACCATCTGGTTCATCCGTTATCACAGGAAAAAGAGGGGAGATCCGGATTTGAGAGGTTTTGGTGCGTTGTCATGACACCAGCAGGGAACACATAAAGTTTCTGAATAGTGGTTTCAGAAAAAGGGACGGAATAATTAGGAACTATTTTGGAAAAAAGTCCAGGAAGGTTAGTGAACTTTCCGGAAAAAGTTCCACCACCTTTCCGAACATCACCAAAAAGTCCGGATCACAATCTATCAATCCCGGAAAAGGCCGGCCCAAGGTGGCATCTCTCTCCAGGCATACCACCCTCCCAAGGAAACATCCAGACCGGATCCGGGTCCGGGAAGTTCCAGTGGAAATGGCGCCAATTCTCTCCACGATTTTTGTTTTAATCAGGTAATTTTTGAAACAGGGCGTTTTAAACAGGAAAAAACCGGCCAATTTAGCGGCCCTGTACAGGTCGCGAAAAACCGGTAGTCTGCAGGCCATCCGGGAACCTGTCCGGGCCCGGAGCCCCGCTATGGCCGAAAAATAAAGGGGGTTCCTTACCGGGGAAAAATGACCCGGTTTTCCAGGAAAATTATCCTGGATCGGCCACTCGTGTATTAACTGGGTGGAAACAGGGGTATCCGGATGGGGGATGTGGTGATTTTAATGGTTGTTTGCCGTCGGAGATGGCGGTAACCCTCGCTTGCCGGGGGGTATAGGGGCATCAGCCCCCGTCATTATGATCGCCCGTCCGGATGCTGAGTAATCCGATCCGGCCCGCACCACTGGAATTATAGTAGAGGTACCTCTATGCCCGGATTTTTTTGAACTGTTGGGGTATTGAGCCGGATTTTTTTGCAAAAGTTCGATAATCTTCCCGGACATTTTCCGGAAAGATCGATAACCTTGCCAGACATTTTTGAAAAATTACAACCCTAAAATTAACAAAACCTTCCAGCTGCATCAAGTCTGAATCCAATCTTTTCCCCAGAACTATCAAAAAAAAGAAACCTGTTTTCAGCCATCCCGGAAATCCATACCTTATACAGTATCTTTCCGGTCCTGCAAGCAACCGGTACATCCACAGCCTTTCGCACGGATCTCTTCTCCCGGACCAGTGGCCCCCTGCCAATGGCAACCAAGTTCATGGAATAGATCCGCACCCCTGCCGTTGCTCACATTGGCAATAAGACCGGTATCTCTCGCTAAAAAAGAGATAATTTATTTCTTTACGACCGGGTTGAACACGTTCTCGTAGATCATGTCGCTGCCGGTGTTTGCGAGCCGGGCCCGTTCCTGTTTCTCTTCGACAAACGCCATGAGCGGCAGTTCCATGCTGACACCCGGGATGTGGCCGAACATCTTTTCGAGTTCGACCTGCTGGGCGTGCATGAATAACGCGTTCGGGATCTCCGAGGGACAGACTTCCTCGCACTGGCCGCAGTTCACGCAGGAGTCCGCGATGTGCGCATAGCGGATCAGGTGGAACATGAAACTGACCGGGAGTTCCCCGGGCGGGACGTAGACCGGGTTCTTCGTGGTGCAGTCCACACAGTAGCAGATTGGGCACTGTTCGATACACTGGTAGCACTTCATGCATCGGGAGGTCTCGCTCATGATCTTTTTCAACCGGTCTTTCCCCGCACCAAGCCCTTCGAAGTCCTTCTTTCGCCACTTTTCGCCGAGTTTGAGCATCGCACCCTCGACTTTCCCACGGATCTCAAGGCCCTTGGGGTTTGCCGGTTCGGTCGCAAGGATACCCTTTTTGACGGCGCCATCAAGCAGGTTTGCACCCTTCTCTGAGCAGACCTCGACAAAGGTTGCCTTGCCGGCACGGGGCCCGATAACACCCCAGTTCCCGCAGGCAAGGTCAGCCTGGCGGGGCACCTTCATCTTGCAGCGGCGGCAGTTGGCCCGGCGGCCGTAGCCTGCCTCTTCAAGTTCATCCATGGAGATGCCCTTGTGTCCGCCTTCGTACTCGATGATAAACTGGCCCTTGTCGATCTCTTCCTTGTGGACCGTATTCGGGTCAACCCCGAACTTGTCGGTGATCATCTTCCGGGCGAGCACGGGGCTGACCGAGCCACCACAGTTGACGCCGATCATGATGATCCGGTCAAGGTCGAGCTGCTTTCGCTTGGCCAGTTCGTAGAAGGCCATCGCATCGCAGCCTTTGACAGTGACACCGATCTTCGTGTGGTGGGTGCCGCCAAGGTATTTCTTGATGAGTTTGGGCATCAGCAGGGTACCGCAGTGAAGTGAACCGGCGGTTTTTACAAGGTCCTTGGGGTCGGTGATGACGACCGGTTTTGCATCGTAGAGGTCCACGCCTTTTGTAACGGCCAGCACCGCGTCCACGGTCTTCGATTCGAGGGCATACTTCCAGAGCGTGGTGACCGCACCGCCAAGCTCTGCCTTCTTCTGAATGTCGGCATCATTGGTCCAGGCATAGAGCATGTCGCCTTTTTTGGTCATGTTCAGGCCTCCTTGATCTTTTCAACGGCAACGGCACAGTGCTTCAGCTCCGGCATCTTGGACAGGGGATCGAGCGCCGTGTTGGTGAGGTTATTTGCTCCCTCGGCAAAGTGCATGGCCATATAGAGCACTTTCGGGGCCACATCATCCGTCACCCGTGCTTTCGTGATGGTCTCGCCACGGCGGCTCTTCACCTTGATCTTCTCGCCATTGCGGATACCCAGCTCCTTTGCATCCTGCGTATTGATCTGGATATAGGACTCGGGCACCTCGTAGTGCAGTATCGCGCAGCGATCCGTCTGGGTCCGTGTATGGTAGTGGAAGATCACCCGTCCGGTCATGAGCGTGTAGGGATACTCTGCATCCGCTACTTCCGCGGGCGGGTGGTACTCGAGGCCAAAGAAGGTCCCCAGGCCATCGGCAGCAGCGAACTTCTCCTTGTGCAGGATCGGGGTCCCCGGGTGCTCGATGGTCGGGCAGGGCCAGTGGACAGACTCGGGCTTCTCCATCTTTGAGTAGGTCGCCCCGAACATGGACGGGGTGCATGCCCGTATGTCGTTCCAGACATCCTCGCCGGTCTTCCAGTCAAAGCCCTTGAGGCCCATCTTCTTTGCGAGCTCGGAAAAGATCATATAATCGATCTTTGCCTCGCCCGGGGCATCGACTGCTTTCCTGACGCGGTTGATGCGCCGCTCACCGCTCGTAAACGTCCCGTCCTTCTCGGCAAAGCAGGCACCGGGCAGGACGACGTCCGCATACTGGCAGCTCTCGGTCCAGAAGATATCCTGGATGACGAGGAAATCGAGTTTGTCGAGCGACGCCTTGACGTGGTTCGAGTCAGGGTACGAGACCACCGGGTTCAGGCCGAGGATATACATCGCCTTGATAGGATCGCCGCACTGGTTGATCTGCTCGGTAAGAGTGGCACCGTACCAATCGGGCAGGCCGGTTACTCCCCATGCCTTCTCCATCTTCTCCCGCGCTTCCTTTGCCTCGCACTTCTGGTAGCCGGAGAACACGTTCGGGTATGCACCCATATCGCAGGCGCCCTGCACATTGTTCTGGCCGCGGAGCGGGTTCACGCCGACACCCGGGCGTCCTATGTTACCGGTGAGCATCGAAAGGTTGCCCATCGAACGGACATTGTCGGTACCGGTGGTCAGCTCGGTGATGCCGAGACAGTAGATGATAACCGCGTTCTTCGCATTGGCATACTGGCGGGCGATCTCCTTGACCTTCTCGGTCGGAACGCCGGTGATCTTCTCGACATCGGCATACTTCTCGACGGTCTTCTTGAGATCCTCAAATCCCTTGGTACGTTTCTCAATGAATTCCTTGTCCTCGAGGCCTTCCTTGATGATCCAGTACATCATGGAGTTGGCAAGCGCAATGTGGGTCGACGGATTGAACCGGAGCCACGTGTCGGCAAGTCGTGCGGTCGCGCTGTACCGCGGGTCGATCACGATGATGGGGATGCCCCTCTTCTTGGCCTGCATGATGCGCCGTCCGGCAAGCGGGTGGGCTTCGACGGCATTGGAACCCCACAGGACGATAAGATCGGAGTTCAGCACATCCTCGAACGGGTTGGTCGCCGCTCCTGACCCGAATGAGAGCGAGAGACCCGCAACGGACGGCCCGTGGCAGATGCGGGCGCAGTTGTCGATGTTGTTGGTCCTGAACGCGACCCGCGCCCACTTCTGCATCGCATAGCAGTCCTCATTGACGGTACGGCACGAGACCTGGAAGCCGAGGGACCTCGGACCGAATTTGTCAGAGGTCTCCCTGAACTTCTTTGCGATCAGGTCGAGCGCCTCGTCCCAGCTCGCTTCTTCGAACTTGTCGCCCTTCTTGATCAAGGGTTTTGTCAGCCGGTCGGGGCTGTGGACAGGTTCCCAGCAGGTCGCACCCTTGGGACAGAGCTTACCCTCGTTGATCGGGCTGCGCTTGTAGGGCTCAACCCCGACACATTTTCCATCCTGAACTACCAGGTTGAGTCCGCAGCCTACACCGCAATACGGGCACGTAGTAGCCACGTAATTCAAATCGGTTATTGCATTACTCATGCACGTTCACCAGGTTAACACATACACATTAACACAGATTTTTTGAAACATTAAAAAATCTGGTCTAACTAATGACTCTTGTTAATTTATTATATTAAGATTCTGAAATTTATCCGGGTAATGATGAATACTAGTGGGTTGTATGAAGAGAATTGAGAAAACAAAAATTAGTTTGTTTCCGGATAACCATCCACTCGGTAATGCCGTAATTATAACGGTGAAAAAGGTTTCTGCAACGCGGGTATTATTTTTTAGTTAACTTTGTATGATTAACTAGATAGATGTTGTCGGCCCGATAAATACATCTCAGGTCACCAATTGCAATTCTTTCGCTTACCCGTTCCCCCGCGGGAATATGAAAAATCTCACCCTGTCATCATCGTACCCTAGAGAACCTGATGCCCGCCACTACAACCCAATCCGGGTATAAACAGGGAAAATAAAATGTTTAATGGGATACGGCACCAAGTGATATCCATGGAAAAAGGACACCATAATTATCACGATAGTGAGGAATTTGACGCCCGCATCAAG
This sequence comes from Methanoregulaceae archaeon, assembly GCA_019695435.1. Taxonomy (GTDB): domain Archaea; phylum Halobacteriota; class Methanomicrobia; order Methanomicrobiales; family Methanospirillaceae; genus Methanoregula. The sequence continues at coordinate 7,883 of JACTVF010000136.1, forward strand.
GCCAGCGGGGTCTCTGAACCGGTGAGCACGTACCTTTCCCGATGTGCAAAATTCCACTCGTCACCGGCACCGGGCCTTTTGATCGGCGCATTTATGATGGATTATGCCCTCGAACTTCTCGGCGCACATCCGGACGAGAAACTCTTTGCAGTCTGCGAAACGCCCAAATGCCTTCCTGATGCGCCTCAGGTGATCGCCCATATAACGACCGGAAACGGCCGACTCACGGTTCTTCCCATCGGGAGGTTCGCGATTACCGTAAACCGTGCCTCCGACAAACCGATAGCCGATGCGGTCAGGGTCTATATCGATCTGGAAAAGATAAAGCAGGTCCCGGTGATCGAGTCATGGTTCTCGAACAGTCCGTCATTCAATAAGCACACCATGGGTATTGCCCTCCAGGAAGAAATTTTCCGGAACGGGAGAAAACTGCTCTCGTACGAGCACGTGAGGGTACCGGTCAAGTTCAAGGAGTCCTGGAAGCCGGTGACCTGCCCGTCGTGCAGAGAGACGGTGCCGGACTACATGGTCGTCGACGGGAAGTGCGGGGCCTGCGGGCCGATGAAATATTATGAGAAACTCCCGTAGGGAAAAAGATCTGATAACTATCCCGGATTCCGATTGAACAATTATCGAAGTTGATCCACCACTCCTCGTTCCATCATCTGATACAGCACTATGGGAAACGTGCAACCCGGCAGATTGCAGTTCTCAGGAATACCGGCTTCATGATCAGGAACCTGGGGTCCATCGTTGAAAATCGTGGTATGCATCAACGAAGTTCTGGATGAACGCACACTATGGGAGAATAAAAAGTTCGGGAGGATTGAGGTGCATGGGGAATCACGGGCTGATGCCGGTGGTCCCACCCCCTGAAAGGCGCAGAGAAAAATGCCCGCAAAACCATCCGTCTCAATCCATCCGGAAAATACGGGATTAATTCACCCTGTTTTCCAAACAAAGCCCAAATTGAGCCCCATATAATGCCCTTTGTCGCGCAACAGCGGCCCTGTAACGGCCATTATTTTCATTATCAACAGAAAACCCATACATGCCATGGTTTTGGCCTTAAAATCGCAGTATGAGATCGTTATAATTTGTCCGTTTGGCAAAATACGGCTGATTTTGAGGTATTTATAAACGGAGCCCGATACGGGCTTCTTTTGGGGTGCGAGAGGGGTAATCGGGGGCCAGATTGAGCCTGGATTGGATCGGAAGAATAGAGGTGGTTTATGGGGGAAATCCGGGCGGTGTTTGTGGCGATGGCTTCGCTTGTGCTGGTACGGATCGTGGGGCCGGAGTCGGTGCAGCAGGTGATCGGGACATTAACCGGACTTGGAGTGTAGGCAGGGAAGAAAATCCCTGCATCATGGTTTTCGGGGATATGGGAGATAAATATTAGGTGATTATGTAACATCCACCAAAAATCAGATCTGAATTAAATTTGAGATTATATGACCGCTCTTTGGGGGCTTTGCCCCCCGCCGCTCGGGCACCCCCACTTGCGATAGTGCTGTATTACCAGTTCTGGTGCCATCGCAATGCGCCCCGTCCCCCACGGGGGACTGGTGGCGCAAGAGGGGGGCAATAATAATGACTCCCGAAAACGATTTTCTACAGATCAAACAATTTTGCTTTGGACTTTACTCAATCACCCTCTTTTTTAATGTAATTATCTCTGCAGTGATAGAATTCTATAAATATTGTTATTGCCGATTAACTTGTTAACGAAAATTTCGGCGATAACATGATCACGCTCACACCCGATGATGTGAAGCAGCGGTTCGGCCCGCTCTTCTCAAAGAAATTTCTGGTGATGGTTGACGAAAAGGCGGGGCTCGCTGAGATCCTTGAGCAGTGTCATGCCCGTGGCACCATTGAGTGGGACGCGATGAACCGGCGTCGTGCCGGTGGTGCCGTAACCACGTGTGCCGTTGAAGGGAGCACGATGACGATACGGGCGTGTCTTGGCACCCACCCGGTCAATTTCGGGGCTGCTGCCGATACGATTGGCGGGCAGGCGCTGGAAGCGGTGGACGTGAGCGGCGATGAGGTGATCACGACATGGGCAGGCATTGCTGGCGCTGGTGTCGGTGTAGCCGCATACCTCCCGCAGGCGCCGGGGGTCATCCGTGCTGAGTATCCCTCAGAGGATGACCTTAAGGTTGGCGGAGCCCGCACGAACCATGTCCGGATTGTCTCTCCCAAATACGAGAAGATTGCGTTTGGCATCGATGATACTGATACCAAACAGGAAGGTGCTACATGGGTAATAGCGCTCAAGTGCGCAGAGGCATGCCGCATTGAAGGTGTGGAGTTCCTGAACATGCGCCTTATCCAGCTCAACCCGGCCGTCCCCAGCAAGACGACAAACTGTGTCGGTTCCGCCCTCAACTTTGCCGCCCGCCCGGGAAGCATAGACGCGCTTCGGGAATTCATCTGTACGTTTGTAGAGGAGCACACATTCTCAAAGGATACCGGTATCGCATTCTTTCGGGGAATAGGCACGGAAACGGATTCTCCCTTTTTAAGGGTGATCAAGACCGAGATTCTGACCGTTGAGAAAGCCGAAAAGGAAGCACAGCGGCTCGGCGTCGAGTACCTTGACCACAACGGGAGAAAGGGGAGGATCGGAGCGCTCGGTGCGGTCCTCTGGGCGAACCGGGGGATCGAGGCAGCAGGTCTGTATGGCGAGCATCTCTGATCCCTACGTCATCAGGTACCCGCAGATCGTGGCGGTGGCGGACGAAACCGGCGATCGCGTAGAACTGGTGGAATTTTTCGACTGCGTAGGCGGTGCAATGTGGACACAGCACCATTACGCAAAGAGCCCGCTGGTCGAGAGTGTCCGGTGCGTGGGTTCAACAAGCCGGTACCTGCTCCGCCCCGGTGCCGTGGATCTGGCGCTTGAAGGATCCCGGTTCCCCGCCGGCATCTCCGGAGTTTCTGTGACACAAGAAGAGATCGCGGTGACCTATATCGGGATGGGTGGCGGTGGCGTGGGTGCGACCTCCTGCCGTGCTGCAGCAAAAGGTGTGCTGCGGGAACGCTGCGATCCCGCCGGAGGGGGAAAAATTGCCGGTGCCACGCTCTGGCTGCCCCGGCGGCAGCGGGTGCTGATAGGCGTTGATGATACTGACACCTGCGAGACGGGAGCGACATGGACGCTTGTACATAATATTGCAAGAGCCGTGGAAGGCGAACAATCCGCCTATCTCTCGCATACCATTGTCCAGCTCTTCCCGGTCGCATACCGTACCAAAAACTGTGTGAGTCTCGTTGTGGAGTTTGCCACGACCGAACCGGAACGCCTTGCAGGTCGGTTCCGCGAGCTGCTTGAGAGATACACCCTTTCAGAGAGGACCGGGATGGCAGTATATACCGGTTTTACTCCTTCGGCGGCCCTTCTTGAGTACGGCAGGAGCGTGAAACGGGGGGAGGTCAGTCCGGACCGTGTACGGAACCTTGACGACCCCTGCCTTCGCGTGGTCATGGACGGGAGGGGGATCACCGGGGCGGTAGCGGCCCTGCCGTTTTATACACAGTACGAGGAGGCGCTGGAACTATGCAATGGAGAGACTTAAAGGCCCGGCTGCTTGAAGCCGGTTCTGCCCGGATCAGTGGCGAACCGGCGGATGATTTTATTGCAAAATCCACCGCAGGCCCGGGCGCCGGG
>JACTVF010000137.1 GCA_019695435.1 Methanoregulaceae archaeon
ATTTTTCAAAACCTTAAAAAGCAAGCAGCTATGATATTCTCTTGACTGATGTTATGACCCTCGACAATGATCTCTCCCGCATCGGGATCTCGCTTCCCAAAAACCTGCTCGACCGGTTTGATGAAATTATCAATGCCCGGGGATATTCCTCCCGGTCGGAAGGTATCCGTGACGCCATCCGCACCTACATTACCTATTACAAATGGATGGCCGATGTCAAGGGAGAACGTGAAGGTGTTATTACGATGGTCTACGATCACGACCAGCGCGGCCTTCTCACCATTATTACCGATGTCCAGCATGAGTACCATGAGGTCATCAAGGCATCCCTCCACTCTCACGTAACCCACAACCGGTGTCTGGAAGTAATCCTTGTGCACGGCGATGGTTCACAGCTCAAGGCACTGGCAGAACGGCTGATGTCCCAGAAGGGGGTCGAATCGGTGAAACTCACCACGATCCAGATCGAAGACTAAAGGGAACGGGTCTTTTCCTGCTTTTTTCGTACTTGTACCGGATATGATGGTACAATCATTACAAGCTGTTCTCTCCTAGCGTGGGGTGCGCAAGCGGTAAGGAGACCCGCGAGAGCAGCTGGCGTTCTCCATGAGTCAGAGATCCATCGTTCACATTTTAAACAGAACAGGACTCCCAGCTATCTGTTATTTATCACCAAAGGTGCTGTCAGATCCGACGCATCACTTCAAGGTCGCGTGCAGGATTCCCATAACGCCAAGAGGGGAATATACCGGCGAGCGGTCAATAGAGAAGGTGTACCGGTCCCCGATGTAATCCAGCAGCGCAGGGCTGGGAGGTACGCTGATAGGGGGGAGGTGCAGTTCCATCTCGATCCTCCGGATCCCGTCGAGATCCCGGGGGTGGATCAGCCATTCCGCTCCTTCACAGTCACATTTCAGGAAATCGCAGCCACCGGCCATTCCGATAAGGTTACCCAGTGTATGCGTGGGGGACAAGATCCGGTACCCGTCCCAGGATATCTCTTTCGGCTTACCGGTCCCTAGAGCCCCCCGGATGATCCTCACATCCGCGTGGTTGAGCCGGACATTTTCTTCCAGAAGATCGGCAGTCACCGGTTCAACAGCAGTCACATGCGGTGAAAGTCGTGCAGCCCGCATGCAGAAAGCCCCGATATTTGCCCCGATATCGAGAACGAGGTCATCCGGCCGGATATCCCCAAACAGGTACTCGGGAACTTCTGTGATCTGCCGGTACGGCGCATCGCTCACCCGGAACTGTATCTCGTCACGGGTGACGATAGGCTGTGCAGAAAAACCGGTGAAGAGATCAGCCTTTGGCTTGTTCATAAGAGGGCCCCGTTGATGCCCCACAGATGACCGGGGGCCATGTGTATTTTTCCCGGTAGAGCAGATCACGCGATAAAACTGATCCTTTCTTCCGGAGCCCGGAAAAATATCCCTGCACATACAAAAATGGGACCTGTCGGCAGGAATGTGAGATACCGTCCAAGAACTTTTGTTTATCCGGTGCGTACCCGGGTACTGTCCATGGGATTAAAAGAGCGGCTTTTCGGGATCATACCGGAGGAGGATCGCCGACGCATCTCCCCGCATTTCGACGTGATCGGGGACATCGCCATTATTGCCCTGCCGGAGAATCTAAAGGGATATGCCCCTGTCATTGTCGATACGATCAAATCCTACCGGCATGGCATCAGGACAGTTCTTGGAAAAGTGGAAAACGTCAGCGGAGACTGCCGTACGGCACGATACGAGATCATAACCGGTGATACTACGGTCACCACGCACCATGAGTACGGTTTTTCTTACCGCCTCGACCTCAGCACGGTCTTTTTTAATCCCCGACTCGCCAGCGAGCGCCGGCGGGTGACCAGTCAGGTACAGGCCGGTGAGAGCGTGCTTGTTCCCTTCTGCGGAGCAGGACCGTTTGTCATACCCGCCGCCGCACGCGGGGCATCAGTCGTTGCAGTGGAAAAGAACCCATGTGCGTACCGCTGGCTGCTGGAGAATTTACAAGTAAACCGGTGTAACGGCCGGGTCACAGCAGTCTGTGGCGACGCATCCGATACCGCACTCCTGCCCCCACAGCCATTTGATCGGGCAATTATCCCGACACCGTACGGTATGGACGCGATCCTCGGGATTCTTGCACCTTGTGTCAGACCCGCGGGCATGCTCCATTTTTACACATTCAAAAACCGGAAGCAGAGCGAAGAACTCGAACAAACCCTCACAAGAGCCGGATACCACGTCACCACCCGGCGCCGGTGCGGGAATGTCGCTCCGTCCGTGAGCCGTTGGGTGTTCGATCTCAGAAAAGCAGGGCATCCTGATAGAAATACGGAAATATCCGGGAATCCCGGATAAAAAGGGATGATTCTACTCGCTCCGCAATGCATCGATCGGGTCCATGTTCGAGGCCGCCCACGCTGGGTACATCCCGGATGCCACACAGACCACGACACCGATGACCATCCCATACGGGATATAGATCAGGCTTGCCGGTTGGAAGAAGTACTGCGTGGTGCCGATCATGGCGTTCACGACCGAGTACCCTATAACAAAGCTCATGATCCCACCCACCACCGCACCGATGAGGCCCAGTATGAGCGCCTCGTACAGGAACATCCGGCGCACTTCGCCTTTCTCGGTCCCGATCGAGAGCAGGATACCGATCTCCTGCACCCGTTCCTTGACCGACATCATCATGACGTTGAAGATACTCACGGCAGCAACGACAAGCGAGATCCCGCCGATTGCCATGATAAAGGTGGTAATCGTTCCGAGAGTACTCGTGATGGTGGACAACCGGGAACTGGCATCGGAGATCCGCACCACATCTGAATTCCGATTGACCTTTGCGTTGATTGCCGCTTCGGTCTGGTTGATCGTATCGACGTCCTGCACGATCACGTTGACCTGGTCATACTGGTCCAGTTCACCGAAGTGGTCGGTGTACCAGGTATCGTCAACAACGATCCCATTGTCCACATTGACACCATCGGCCGCAATGCCCCGTGCCGCAAGAATGCCGGCAACCCTGACAACCGGCCGTGAGATGGTGGCACAGTTCTGCCCGATCTTTATCGTGCTTCCGGGAACGAGGTTGAAGTTGCTTGCGATGGTTGCACCGACAAGTGCGTCACTCCCCCGTATATTTGATCCCTCCGCTATCGTTAGGAATTTCGGGACGTCACTGGGATCGAGACCATAGATCGAGCCGCGGCCATTCTGGTCTCCGACAGAAAACTGCGTACTGGTATGGTGGATTGTTACCACGTCGTTCTGTCCCGCAGATCCTTTGATATCATTGAGCGTACTCGTATCAATAGTGTTTGAAGAGGGGGCGGCACCGAGACCGGTACTCATTTTTACCACATCGGAGGTGAGCATAACGGTATTGACATTTGCCGAGAGCTGGTCCTTTACCGAGAGCTGCATGTTGGTTCCCAGCATTCCCATGGAGGAGATGGCAACGACACCGATCACGATCCCGATGGAGGCCAGAAGCGAGCGCAGGAAATTCAGCCTGACGCTCCTGACCGAGAGATCAAAGAAGATATCCCTCATGATGCCACGACCCTCCCGTCTGCAAGCCGGATCGTTCGCTGGGCGTATTCGCCGATATGGGGATCATGCGTCACGATGATAACCGTCTTTCCCTTCCGGTGCAGGTCGCAAAGGATCTCCATGATCTGGAGACCGGTCTTGCTGTCGAGATTGCCGGTGGGCTCATCGCAGAGAAGGATTTTTGGATCGTTGACCAGTGCCCGTGCAATGGCTACGCGCTGCTGCTGTCCCCCTGAAAGCTGGTTGGGCCGGTGGGCGCCCATATCAGGATCGATGCCCACCGCACGGAGATAATCGGCAGCCCGTCCTGTCGTGTCCCGCTTTTTGTACTTGAGGATGAGCGGGTATTCCACGTTTTCGTATGCGGAGAGAAGGGGAATGAGATAAAATTTCTGGAAGACATATCCAATGATATCCCGGCGCATATGGGTCCGTTCGAGACTTGACATCTTTGCCACATTTTCGCCGGCGATATAGAGTTCCCCGGATGTCGGGACATCGAGAATGCCCAACTGGTTCATCATTGTTGATTTGCCCGAACCTGACGGCCCCATGATCGCCACGAATTCATTCTCTGCAATATCAAGAGATACATGATCGAGCGCAGTAAAGTCACCACTCTCCAGATGGTACGTTTTTGTGACCTCAGTAAGCCGGATAAGTGGCATATCGCTCATGGATGATCACCAGATTCACTGTTTCCTGAATTTTGCAAGGATCCATTTCCTTTTTACATAGAGCACGATTGCCGCGATAACAACAATCATCCCGATAATGACCGGGTAGAATGCACTCAGGCCGCCGCCCCGGGCGCCACCGATGCCAAACAGACCGCCGCCGCCCCGGGCGGCATAAGCGCCGCCGCCGCCGGCTGCTGAAGCTGCACCGGCCGCCCCGGTCGCACTCAGGGAACCGAATCCACCCGAGCTGCTTCGGGTGCCGGATTCTAACGAAGATTCAAGAGACCGCAGGTCGAAGGTCTGCACGAAACTCAGCGTGTTACCATTGCCATCCTTCCATGTGGTTTGTATCGGGATGGCAGACAGGTCGGAACTGGTAAAGGTGAGCGTGAAACTGGAGAAGTCATTGGATGTGAGGGACCCAACGGCATAACTGGAATATGGTTGAACGGGTGTTGCCGGTGCACCAACAGATACTACCACCCCGTTTGCATCCGTGATTCCCGTGTTGGTCACATCGCCGGTCAGCTGGTATGCCCCGTTTGACACAGTAAGCGCGAGATCGTTTACCACGGTGGATGCGGCGGTTTTGCTTGTACCGATATTGAGGGGAAGTATAACAGTATCCGAATGCGGGTTCTGGATGTTCTGCCCGTTACTGTACTGGATACTGAAAGTAACATTTCCAGCCTGGTAGGGGGTAATGGCAAACGGGACATCGACAGAACTGCCGCCGGGTATCGAAGCGACAAAGAACTGGAGCGGGCTGATCCCAACACCCGTGCCTGTTGGCGTGATCATGACATTGCTGATGTTGCCGACCCGGGGATTGGTGATCGTCAGGTTGACATTATCCGTGTTGTCGAGAGCGAAATTATCCGGTCTCTGGGAGATCACTTCCTGGATCGGTGTTGACGCGACCTGGACCGTGATGGGGTAGATAATGCTGCCCGAATCGCGGGACGCCACACTGAAGACAGGGTAGTATATTCCCTCAGGGGGTTTTGCAACAACCTGGAAGATATAGGCCATCGTATTCCCGGGTCCGAGATAGGTCATGACCTGGTACGGGTTCCTGGTTTCGTCCGGGATATAGACGTTTTGGGAGTTAAGAATGTCTGCATGTCCAAGCGCGACATCCTGGGTCCCGGTGTTTGTCAGCTGAACGGTAATCGTTCCCTGTTCATAGGGATAGAATACCTGCGGATCGACCGTGACGGAACTCACAAAAACCTGCGACAGGGCCTGTTCGCCGGATAGCGTTGTTGTTGATGCACTTACAGAACTTGTTCCGGAAGAACTACCGGAACTTGTCGAACCTGTTGAGCCGGCTGCACTTGCAGCACCGACCATCAGACAAACCATCAGTACTCCCATGAGAGCAATAAAGATCTTCATAATCACTCCATTTTTTTTGTATAACAGAAACATACGTAATCGTGGATAGACACACCCAAGATTATACCATCGGTACATTTAAGATTGTGCCATTCCCGGACATAAACGAATCTTTATGTAACTTATATTTTACTTATTGTTATTTAATTGATACTTGGAGTTATAAATAGATTTCTCAAAGAACAATCGGGCGCAATACCAAAATCAAGGGGTAAAAACGCACTGGCGGGTCAAAGACACAACGATCTGACAGGAAAGCGCACAAAAGGATTGTTTATAGGAAATGGTTGACGGTGCCGACGGACAACGTCAGGATGCAGAAAACGGCAAGCGCAGCATAATAGATTACAGGGGCCTTCATGGTAAAACCAGCAATGACGATTCTGCGGGTGGGATTTGATCCCCGCAAACAAACAATGTTATTTAAATTAGACATTTTGTAATATATACTTTAGTATTAGACATCTAATCTGAGCTTCCCTCCCGATACCAGAAGCATCGGTCATACAAATGACGAGGAACCGGCCAAACGCACTGACACCCCCGGGCGTATTCACCTTATCATTCGCAAGCACGGTAACAGGAATGGGCGATTTGCAGATTATCGCCCTGTAGTGTTCTTTAAGACCCTATAAAAAATTGCCCTGGTATAGATGTTAAAAAAAGAGGAAGGGAGCGGGAATCCGTCGCTCTTTTAGGAGTATCAGTCTACATCTACGGTCCGCATTTCCTCATCATAGGAGAACACCTCTTCGATGTTCACCTTAAAGTAGCGTGATATCCTGAACGCCAGATCCAGAGAGGGGACATACTTTCCTTTCTCTATGGCAAGGATGGTCTGACGGGTCACACCGATCGCCTTTGCAAGATCCTCCTGTGTGA
>JACTVF010000138.1 GCA_019695435.1 Methanoregulaceae archaeon
GAGCCGAGACGACGCCTTCGGTTAGAAGTGCCATCGCCGTCCGTATGGAGTGGTCGAGGATCTCATCGTTGTTCTTCTCCCCGAACATCTTTGCGACAAAGTCGTCACCGATACGGAGCGCCACTTCCTCACGGGACATATGCGCTTCGAGTTCCCGGATCCGGGCCGCCACTCCATTGATCCCGACAAGCACTTCGACCCGGTCGGCAAGGTCGCTTGCGATCGGGATCTCGACAGCCATGCTGGGGTCGATCCCGCGGGAACGCGCCTCCTGAGCGAGTGCAATCGCCCGGGAAAGCCCGTCCATCAGGGTCTTCCCGTACGCTTCCATCTCAGGAGAGAGCTTGAGCATGATGATAGATTGGAGACCTCAAAATTTATACTGTGGTATTTTGCGGTTCAACCGTCAGAAAAAGAAGATTTGGAGAATGAGATCAGGGTTGTTTTTCTTCTCTGATCTCCTCGATCATGGACGGCAGGCCTGTCTCGCCCATCTGCCAGAGCGTGAGCGTGGCGCACGAGCGGAGGATCTCGTCGGCATCAGAAAGCCGCCGGGTGAGCGGGGCCACCGCGGGTTTCCCGATCCGGCAGAGCGCCCGGGACAGAAAGCCACGCAGTTCCTTGTCCTCGCTTGCCATTGCGGAAATAAGCGGTTCCACCGCCGGTTCCCCTATCTCGCCCAGCGCAGCAGCTGCATAGCGCCGGAACTCGCGGTCGGGAGTTTCGTTCATCGCCGCGATGAGGGGCGCGATCGCGGGCACACCCGTTTTTGAGAGCGCAATTGCACGGTACCAGCGTCTGTCATCGTTTCCTGCAGCGGCAAGGGCGCGAATCAGGGGCTGTACCGCCGGCTCTCCGGCATCCGCCAACGCGAGAACCGCATGATGGCGGTTATCAATTGCAGGGTCGTCAAGCTGCATGATTAAAAAGGCAATATCCTCGTTGCCGTCTTCATGGTTATCTGGAGTCATGGGAACACCGGTACAGTTCATATTTCGTGCGGCAGCTCATGTGTGTTGTTATCGGCATCGGCCCCCTGGGGGGAGGCTTGATTCTTTCCTTATGGGGTCAGGTAAACCCGAGCCATGATGGGATAAAGAGAATGCAGAAGAACGCCGCCATCAGGATAAGTCCGAGAGGGACTCCGGTTTTTGCCCATTCACGGCTCGAAATCCCCATCTTCCCTGCCGCGATGATGTTGGGGATGTTCCCCGGGATCAGCATGCCGCCCGCAATCAACAGGCCCATGAGTGCGCTTGTGATCTGCTGGGATGAGAGCACCGGGTTGATCTCCGCGGCAGCGAGGGTCGCATTGTCAAGTACCGCCGAAACGATGTTGATCCAGTACAGCCCGGCGGAGGGGATCGAAACGACATACTCAAGGATGAGCGGCTTGAAACCCTCGCCAAGAAAAACAAGCGCCATGATGAAGAGGTAGACCTTCCCGGCCCTGATCAGGATCTCCCGGATCGTTTCGCGCTCAACAGTGCATTCGAGTTTCTCATCGACGGTATGGCTCCGGGAGAAAAGGATGACACCAACAACCCCGAGGAGAACAATGGCAGGGACGATAAAGATACCCAGCCGGTCGAAGAGGAACGTGAACCCGGCATGGTAGGGGGCGCCCGAGAGTTTCGAGACCACGATCGTGGTGAGGGGTTCGCCCAGCGGGGTGAGGCCGGCCCCGAGACCGATAGAGAGGCAGGATACCACCGCGATCTCCACCTTTGCTTTTTTCACCACGGGGAGGGCGTTGACGATCTCGACAAGGATAATTGCAGCAAGGATGGCGGAGATAATACTCGATACAAGGCCGAGGACGACAATAAGCAGAAAGACGATCCATGTGAGGGAGAGCCGGTCGACCATCTCCACGATCGCAGACTGCAGCCGGTGGTAGAAGATGGAGATCAGGAGCCCGAATACGAGCACTATCTGGACGATACCAATCGGGATACCAAAGAGGCTCGTGACATGCAGGGGGGAGAGGAGTGCCTCCTGTACGATCGCAAGGCTCCAACCGGTCTGCTCACCGGGGATAATGATCAGGCCGGAGAGTGTCAGGACCACAACCCCGCAGGCAAACAGGAACACCTCGAGGTTGTGCTCGATGCACTTCACCCGGAACGGGAGAATGAGGACGAGCAGAAAGATGAGGATCAGTCCGACGTTTGCAAGAATCTCCATGGTAAGCCCTCCAAAACACCAGGCATGAGGTGTGCAACCGGTTCCTCACGAGAAGAATGGGGCGCCGAAAAGATTAATGGATTTCTATTGCAAAAAAAAGAACAAAGTATATATCCCCCTATGATGGTATAGACCAATTGATACCGGGGGACCGGCAGTATGGCGCAGGACATTCTCGATACCGTCAGCACAATACGGGATGCGGCAGTAGGGCGATGCCGGAAACGGATAGAGGATGCGGCAAAAAAAGCAAAGGGGATCATCCACAGAAACCCGGCGGAAGAGGAAAACTCAGGGCTGTGCTGTGAACCGCAGTGTGGCGTTACCGCTGTACTGAAGCGCAAACACGGGCTTTAAAGGAGAGGGTCACGATGGATTCTGAAAAATCGCTGCTCCAGCAGATCCGGGACAGGGAGCAGGAATTTGCCATAAAGATCGAGGCCGCAAAGCGGGAAACCGAGGCTGAAATCGCGGCTGCATACCAGCAGGCTGATACGATTATCACGGAGGCCGGAAAGCGGAGGAAAGCAGCAGCGGAGGCGCTGCTGCACGAGGAAACAGCAACAACAGGTGCTGAAGTTGACCGCATAAAAAAAGAGGCGGCCGCCTTGGCAGAGGCTGCCCGGAAAAACGGGGAGAGACACCTCCCCTCCGCTGTGGAAAAGATTACAGAGTTTGTGACAAGCCTCTAGGCCGGGCCATTGTTCCCAAAAAAAGGAGTCCTATGCTCCAGAAGATGAAACGGATCCAGGTCATCGGGCCAAAAAAGGAGTTCGGTGCAGTCGTAGACCTGCTCTATCACGAGGGGACGATCCACCTGGAAGATGCCTGCCAGTGCATCCCGAAAGAGGAGATCCACCTCATTCCGATGGAGAAGGAAAAAACTGCGGAAGTTGCTGATATACAGGGGAGAATAGCCGGGATCCTCTCGACGCTCCCGGACGCCCCGGCGGATCCGGCAATAGATGAACAGATCGCAAGTGAGCTGCAGGACAAAACCAGGGATGACCTGATCACCCGGGCACACGAGATGATCCGCGAACTGGAGTCGGTCACCCGGGAGCTGGCATCAAGGAAAAGCGACCTGAAATTAAAGATCACGACCTGGGACAGGTACGCAAAAATACTTAATTTTATCCAGCCCATGGAGCGCGAGCTCCCGGTTCTCGAAAATTATGAAGTAACCATCCTGCTGATCCAGAAAGAGTTCAGTGAGGTCCTTGACCTGATCAGAAAGGAGCTCGCCACCATTACCCACGACCAGTTCGAGATGAACTCGATGGCGGTGGATGCCGAGACGCTCGCCACGATCATGGTATTCAACAAGCGCTATTCCCAGGCAGTCCACTCCTTCGTCTTCTCCGTCAATGTCAACGAGGTCCGCCTCCCGCAGGAGTACATGGGTAAGCCGTTTTATGCGATGTTTGCCCAGATCGAGGGTGACAAGGCACGTGCGGCAGAAGAGATCCGGCTGATTGACGAGAAACTTGCCGCCCTCTCCCACCGCTGGTATCACGAGCTGACATACCTGAAAAGAACGTTTGAGGATATCAGCGAGGAACTCCTCGCATTCAACAAGTTCGGCCATTCCGAATATATGTTTGTCGTGATGGGCTGGATCCCGAAAAAATTCCTCAGGCGGATGAAAGAAGCGGTAAAAAAGACATTCGGGGACCGGGTGATTATAAGCGAGCTCGGGGTAGGGGCAGAAGAGATGGAGAAGGCACCCACCTTTTATGACAATCCCCGTTGGGTCAAACCCTTCGAGACGATCATGCAGCTGGTCTCCCCTCCGGCGTACCGGGAGGTCGACCCGTCTCCGGTGCTTGCGATTTTCTTCCCGTTTTTTTTCGGGCTCATGGTGGGGGACATCGGTTACGGGCTCGTCATTCTCGCATTTGCCCTGATCGTGAAGAAAAAACTCGGGGCCAACGCCTTTGCAAAAAACATCTCGGAGATCCTGATCATCTCATCCATCCCGACCATCATCTTCGGGTTCCTGTACGGGGAATTCTTCGGCGATTTTGGGGAAACAATGGGTTGGATCCAGCCTGTTCATCTTTTAGGCATCACCTGGAACCGCGTGGATGCGATGATCCCCATGCTGATCTTTGCCCTTGCCGTTGGGGTGGTCCATGTCTTTTTAGGCCTCGTGATCGGCATCCGCAACGAGATGATCCGGAAGAACAAAAAACACGTCGCAGAAAAAGTGGGGATGTTGTTTGTGATCACGGCAATTCTCCTCCTCCTCACGCTGGCACTCAAAAAGATCCCGTCATGGATGATGTATCCCTCCGTGGCCATGGCGATCGTTGCCCTCCTCCTGATCATCTACGGCGGCGGGGCGCTGGGCCCGATGGAGATCATGAGTTCGGTAGGGAACATTTTGTCCTATGCGAGGCTGATGGCGATCGGCATGGCATCCGTGATCCTCGCTATAGTGGCGAACAGGATCGGAGGAGCGATCGGGATCGCGATCATCGGCGTCATCGCCGCAGTGCTCCTGCATACCCTGAATATCATCCTAGCCATGTTCAGCCCGTCCATCCACTCGATGCGGCTGCACCTGGTGGAGTTCTTCTCCAAGTTCTACGAAGGGGGAGGGGTAATGTATAAGCCGTTCAAAAGGGTGTGAAGGTTTGGGTTGGGAGAAATTCTTGGCGTTGGACGGAATCACTTGATTTTTCCGTTGTTATCCTCCCGTCCTCCGGAGGGGCCCTGAGGGCGTGATCAATCACACCAGAAGACTTTCCGGAAAAAGAACAAAAACCCCGAACTCTTTAAAAAATCATCAGGAAATTCTCTTAATGCACCTGGGGGCTTCACCTTTTTAACTCCACCCCGGCACGCTTGTGGCATCCCCCACACTATGATAACCCTACGCGCAAAACGCCTGCCTTTGTTTTCGCGCTATCCACGAGGTTTATCTGTTAACTGCGTCAGGAGTCAATACGCCTGTCATCACAAGGGCGGCAGGGGCGGCGAGGGAGGACAGGCACTCTCGCCTTCTCACTCATGTACATAAGGTATTGAATCTCAAATGATGTGGTTTTCTCCACAAGAGAGTAAAAATGGCGTAAAACCTATACACTCACGGCTGGTGTTCAGCCCATGCCCTGTATCTTTTTCGCTATCTTTTCCTTCTGGGCCTTTTTCTTGCGCTCGAGGATCCGCTTCACTTTTTTTAACCGGAAGAGGTCCTCCCGCTCCCTCTCCTCGATCGCATTCTTGATAAACTTTGCTTGGCTCTTCAGCTCGGGTATCAGGACCTGTTCGAGGGCATTCACCCTGCGCCGGTTCCTCTGGATCTCCGCGCCCAGCCTCCGCATGGCAGTCTCGGTCTCCGCCAGCTCGATCAAGAGGTCAAGTTCTGCCTCAAACCGCTCGGCAGTCTCATCGATCCGTCCGCTGGTGGCAATCACACCATACCCCCGTTCGAGCATGCTTTTCGAAACCCGTTTCTTCTCGATCACCGGTACCGGAACACCCATGATATTTTTCCCGGTGATATCAACCGTTATTGCCCGGCGGGTGGCAAACGATGCGGACCGGATCGTGACCGGGTCATCGACTGCCTGCGCTACTAGGAGTGCCATGTCTGCCGAGCGTGAGATCGCATCGAGTTCGTCGCGGGATGTGGAGACCGTGTTGAGGATCTTGAAAAATTCCTGAATGAGTGCATCCATCTTCTCCCGGAGAAGGTCCCGGCCCTGCTCGGCAAGCTTGATCTGCGCTTTTGTTTTCATCAGCTCCATCCGGGTAGGCTTGACCTGTTCCATCACTCACCGTCCCGGTTCCCTGTGGGCAGGATGGTACTTTGTAATATACTCCTTCTTGATCCGTTTTAGCTCATCCTCGGGAAGGATCGCAAAGAGGTCCCATGCAGTCGAGAGGGTTTTTTCAATGGAGCGATCCTCGTCACCCTGTGTGATAAACCGTTTTTCAATCTCATCGGCAAATTTCAGGTATTTCTTGTCCAGCTCCGTGAGCGCCTCTTCTCCGACAATGGCAACAAGCCTGCGCAGGTCTCTCCTATAGGCGTACGAGGCATACAGCTGGTCTGCCACCCCCCTGTGGTCTTCCCTTGTTTTTCCTGGACCAATCCCGAGGTTCATGAGCCGGGAGAGGCAGGGGAGGGCATCGACCGGCGGGTCAGCGCCCCTGCGGAAGAGATCCCGTGAGAGCACGATCTGCCCTTCGGTGATATACCCGGTCAGGTCCGGGACCGGGTGGGTGATGTCGTCGTCCGGCATGGTCAGGATGGGGATCTGCGTGATGGACCCGCTCTTTCCCTTGAGCCGGCCGGCCCGCTCGT
>JACTVF010000139.1 GCA_019695435.1 Methanoregulaceae archaeon
GAGCGTCGGGATGAGGCCTGGAAAAAAGCGGAGAACCAAATAAATTCTGCTTTCATCGGAGGATTGAATCAGTGGATGACGACCCACAAGAGTTTTGCCAACTCCATGATCGAAGCATCTAAAAAGATGGCAGTCAGTATGATAGACGATTTGGTAAGAATCTCATTGAAGCACTTGGAAACTCAGATGATGATGACTACACATAATGCTGCCGGGAATGCAACAAGAACGGCACAGAATAAATCTTCTGATGCAGTTAGTCAATTAAGCGGAGCTAAAGTTGCTGCCGTAAAGGCTTTCAATGCAATGGCTGGCATTCCATTTGTAGGACCAGTATTAGGAGCCGCTGCCGCCGCCGCGGCCTTTGCTCTTTGCATGGCTTTTGAAAAGGGCGGAGTTGTGCCAGGGAGAAGCGGAGATGGAGTTCCAATCCTAGCCCATGCCGGCGAAGCGGTCCTTCCGCAACCGATGACTTCGATGTTGATGAACGTCGCAAATACTGGAGGCGGAACGGGAGGACACACCTTTCGATCTTCATCCACAATCAATGCAACCGTGCTCGACTCGAAAGGTCTGGCTGGCTTTGCTCGGCGCGCTGCCGACATGAATATCGCGCAGATGCGTTATGGAGCACGGAGACTAAACGCCACCATGTAATCAGTGAGGTATACTTAGGCCGTGAGCTTACTTCCGACATTGCCGCTTCCAACAGGAGTCTCCTGGAATTCAAGAAAATCTCCGCGCTTTAATACCGTGACTCAAAATCCTGTGTCTGGTGCGCGCCCTGTGTCGTTCTCGGTGAGCCCCTTTCCATCGTGGGAATGGGAACTAGCCTGGGAAGTGCTGCGTGATCAGGGATTGTGGCCAGAGTCTGAAGGTGTGCCGGCCGGAGAAAATAATTCCTCACTTCTCAAGCCTGATTTGTTTGCCTTGCAGGATTTCTTTCTCGCCATGAATGGAAGCAATGGACGCTTTGTCTATGATCCCGCGGCGAACACAATTCCGCTGGAGGATACTTACGTCAATCCTGTGATAGCGGGAACATTGGTCAACGGCTATAGCGGGACGACAGACGGCATCGAATTTGGCTTTCAGCTTTATCGAACATCGAAAGTGACGGGAACGTTGATTCCTGTAGAAGCGATTGATGCGCTATCCGCAATATCGGCAGGAATCGGAAGTCCTAACCCATTCGCGCTGTATCTCAACGGGACGCTGGTCGATCCTTCGCTCTACACTTTGAGCCAGTACCCGCTCCAGGTGACATTCGCAACAGCGCCAGCCGCCGGTCAGGCGCTAAGTTGGAATGGGAATGCTGCGTATGTAGCGAAGTTCGCGGAAGACAGTATTGACCTAAGCCAGTTCGTGTTGAACTTGTACGAATTACAATCGCTTAAGATTGAGCAAGTCTGTCTAGGGTTCTGACACATGAGCCAAGCCTACAGTGCCGATCTTCTCGCTCTTTACGCTGCCGCTCCGCAGACAAAAATCTATCGCGTCCATCTTTTCAAAATCGGACCATGCCGCAACGGACAGATGCTCTATGCCACTGACGGAAGAATTCCTATCACATTTGGAGGAAATATTTATCATCCTTACTTATATGGATTCTGGCGGCGCGGGAGTCAGACCATAAAGATCGGGTTCGAGTCCAACTCCATCGACTGCACTGTCTACAGTGACGAGCAGTTCCAGCCGATATATTTTCCCGGAACAAACAGCCTGGTCTACCTGATGGATGGGATTTACGCCGGCCTCCTGTCTGGCGCTCCTGTAACCATCTATCGTGCGACTATGAGCAAATATGGGGTTGTCGTAGGACCAACCGGAGGGAGCCTCGTATCGACTCGATTTGTTGGCGAAGTGGGAGAGGTTACAGACATCGGTCCCACCAAATGCACGGTCAAAGTGCGGGATCTGTTGTATCGTCTGAATCTTGATTGTCCTCAGCAGCTCATCCAGGCAAATTGCAGATGGGTTTTGTACTCGGCAGGATGCAGGTTGAGCCAAGCGGCGTTTACGCGCACTGGGCAGTCAATCGGGACGTTAGTAGACGCAAGGACATTTACAACCGAAGCACATTTGAGCACCATTAGTCCCGCCGGGACATTTTCTCAAGGCGTCATTAAATTCACTTCGGGACGCAACAACGGAATCAGCTATGCCGCGGCTGTGTGGACTCCAGGAACAGGTTCAACGCCAGATCAGATACAACTGGACACGCCACCGCTCTTCGATATGACGGTGGGAGACACCTTCAGCATCTCGGAGGGATGCAATCACTCAGTTGTGTCCTGCCAGAACTTGCAAGGAAACCTGAATGCGATTTTGAACTACGGGGGAACTCCGTTTGTTCCCGTGCCAGAAACGGCCGTGTGAGATAGAGATTACAGACTGGGAGAAATGATGCATCTGACACTTGATATGCTCGATGGATCGCCGATTCCCAAACGCGGAGATTTGTTGCAGAGCAACCCCGGCAACAAGCGCGAGCGCACCTGGTTCGTGCTGTCAGTACATACTCTTAAGCCGATCAAGGGAGTCCCGCGCTGTTGTATTTGGGCAGAGAGATGGTGGGAAGTTGAACCCAATCTGCGAGTGATGCTATTTAGAAGCGCAGAGCGCCGTGATGGCCAGCAGGTGATCCAGTTCAAACGCTATCCTGCGAAACGGAAACGCTCCATGAACTTTGAGCAATACATGAGGGCGATATGAACGAAGTCGAAGGCCGCGCCGCGTTGTTAAAATCCGCTGAGAGTTGGTTGCATACGCCCTACGCCGAATCTGGTGCGTTGCGCGGAGCCGGCGCCAACTGTGCAACGCTCATGTGGGGCATCGCGCGGGACGCTGGTGTCATTCCTTCCGATACTCCAATGCCGCGCTGGTATAGCCCACAGTTCCATGCTCACAATCGCGAAGAACGGCTTATCAAATCAGTTATGGGATGTGGCTGCGTCGAGATCACCGAGAGCCAGGTCAAGCCCGGAGACGTGATTGCTTATCTGACCGGACAAAGCCACGGGCATCTTGCCATGGTCATCGAGTATCCGCGAAAGATCATCCAGACCCACAAGGCGACCGGCGCGCAATATGGTCATGCCAATGAGGGACGACTGGCGGGATGTAAAAAGAAGTTCTTTTCGCTTTGGAAACCCCCTGAGAACGGAGAATCAGCAGAGAATGTCTGACAACAATGACGGAAAGACTCGCAGTGACAAGGGAGGAAATCATCAGTATCCCGCCAATGCAGGGCGCTACAAACAACCATCTGGAAAAATATCTGGAATGTGCGCAGCGGGAAAGCATGAACCGAAATGCGTCAGCTTGTCATGCTCCTGCCCTTGCCATGACAATGTAGGGTAATCTCAGATAAAGAAGTTTTCAGGGAGTGAAAAGTGTCGATCTTCGGAATGGGAAGGCAACCCGGACAAGCACGCTACGATGGAGCGGTTCATAATCTCTCCATCACCGAAAGTGTGCTCGGGACAACGCTCCCCATCCTGATCGGGACTCAGAGACTTCATGCGAAGCTGCTTGATTATTATGGATTCAACGCTCAAAAGCAGAGCGCACCATCGGGAAAGGGAATCTTCGGATCGAAGGGAGATTACTGGGAATATTATGCAACCATTGTTGCCGCACTAGCCCAGGGGCCATGTGTATCCCTGCTGAATATATGGACAGATAGTGGGCAATTAGTGAATTTATCAAATACGGTAACTTATACTGTGCCGCCTGGAGGAGGAAGCATAACCCCAAAAAATCAACCGTTTATTACTGAACCCGTAGCCAACTTTATCATTCCTATACTGGGCGCTGTTTACGAAGTTGGATATGTAGTGAGCACCAATGATTACGGCGGAGTTCCTAAAACTTTGACAGGAACGCAAACCGTTCCTCTTATTCAAATTCCCTATGTTCCATTAACACAACCTGGCGCCGGCGAGTTCATGTTTGATTCTGCTTCGGGAACGTATTATTTTGGTCCCGCATCTGCCGGCCTTGTAGTTTCTATAACCTATGCAGGGCTGTATTCTCTATATTATTTCATTCAGACTCAGTTCGATCTGATTCCGTCCAGCGCACCTTTCCACATTACGCCAGACAATCAGGCGTACTTTTATCAGGATATGGGGGTAACTTTTATCGACACCAACACTGCCGGAGTTCCTGTCAACGTGACACCAACTGCTTCTGGAGAGTATCAAGTAGTTCCTGGCACAAGCGGAGGATGGATTGGAGGATATGTTTTCTATCCAGGAGACGAGATTCGTCCAGTGGCAATCAAATATTCCTACACAAGCCAAGATTCAAATATAACCAGTTCATCCGTTCTGAATTTTACATTGTTCAATGGTGCGCAGAGCCAGAACCCTTGGTCCTATTCCGAATCAGCGAATCCCTCCCACGCTTTCGGGTACACGGGAATATGCTATGTAGCAAGTGAAAATCTGGATCTTGGGCAATCTGCTCAAATGCCGCCATACAACTATGAGGTAGTGGGCCAGGCGATTTGTCCCGGCCAGCAGGATGCGAATCCGTGCGATGCAATATCGTTGATCCTTACCGATCCGATGTGTGGAATTGATTTTCCGATCGGAGCTCTGGACATTGCCGGAACGTGGGCAAACGCGCGCGCATATTGGAATGCCAATGGATTTTTTATATCCGACATTCTCGAGGCATCGAGCGGAATATCCGACATTATAAAAGGGTGGTGTGATGCAGGAAATACGGCCGGATTCTTCTCTGGAGGCCTGCTCAAGCTGGTTCCCTATGGAGAGGTTAGCGCGGTTGGAAATGGTTCAACCTATACTCCTCCAACAAATCCTGTCGCCGTGCTCACATGGGATGACATCCTGCTTCCATCGGGGCAAAAGCCGGGAGCCACCCTGAGTGACGACTTCATCACAATAGATGAAGTGGCCGCTGCTGATAAGTACAATTATGTGCAATGCAACTGGAATGATCGATTAAATTCCTATAACAACGATCTCATCAACCAACAGAACGATGCGGCAATTGGACTCTATGGGCGCCGCATGGAGAGCGCCCAGGGATGGAAGTTTATCTGTCTTAGGAATGCAGCACAATGGGCTCTAGCTTGCCGGCTCCTGCGCAATCTCTACATCGACAAGACATTTAAGTTTGCACTGCCATACACTTTCGACTATTTGGAACCGATGGATGTCCTAGTCCTGCCGACTGGAATTTCAGTACGCACTACGAAGGTCGAAGAAGATGAAGATCAGATACAAGCGATTGAGGCAGAAAACTTTTTGTATGGGGCTTCGAGTGCTTCGATCTATCCTACGCAATCTGCAAGCCGCTATCAGCCAACTCAAGCTGCCGCCGATCCTGGGTCAACGTATCCAGCGTTCATACAAAATACTTCTCAGCAGGTAGGAGGAGTTCTATATCGGCTGACCGTGATGGCTGCGGGAGTGAGCAAGAATTGGGGTGGATGTCAAATATGGGTATCGATGGATGGCGTGAACTATTCGCTTGCCGGGACGATTAACGAGATTTGCTCTATTGGAATCCTGTCCGCTGCTTTGCCGGAAGTGAATGATCCCGATACGACCGCGGCGAGCCTAACGCATGGAGGTACATCAGGATATAGCACGGCAAACTCTATTCCCACAACTACATCTGGAGGTGGAACTGGATTGCGATTGAATATCGCAGCCGCCGGGGGAATAGTCACAGCGGGGAGCGTGGACAGCGCATCCCCCGGAACCGGATATGCGGTAGGGGACAAAGTTTATCCGACTCAGAGCGGATCATCGGGGAATTGCTACTTCACTATCACTCAGATCGGAAGCATCCTGTCGGTTGACATGAGCCCTTCGGGAGCTGAATTGATTGGAACAACTCAGGCAGCAGCAGATCAATTCGGTACGCTTGCCGCCATTGTCAGTCCCGATGGGAACAATTGCGAATTTATCAGCTATGAGAACTGCGAACTGACAGCAGCCAATCGTTTCAATCTCAGTTATCTTCGTCGCGGAGTGGACAGCACTACTCCTACTGCTTTCCCAAAGGGATCAACTTTTTCATACATCGGGTCGGCGCCTCAGTTCCAGTATCAATACACGGCTTCTAAAATCGGCGTGCCGATCTTCGTGAAGTTGCCAGCATTCAATCTGACAGGACAAGCCATACAGCCGCTTTCTCAATGCAAGGCATACGAATTGTTCTTGAACATTCAAGGGAGCCAGCCCATCGGAGGAAAATATAGTCCTTCTGCGTGGGCTGATAGTGGTAGTAATCCTACAGTCAATCCAACAGCCGCTTACGATGGGAATGTCTTAACTGCGGCAAGTGGATCATTGACTTCAAGCGGAGCATTCGCAGTATTAACAATCGCCTGTACATGGTCTGGATTCCCGTCGTTTGTGACGAATGGATCACAGAAACTTTATATCAGCTACAGCCTTAACTCATCGATGTCAGGGGCGGCCAGTGCGCTTGCTAG
>JACTVF010000140.1 GCA_019695435.1 Methanoregulaceae archaeon
ATCTCCATCTCCGATATCTCCCTTGAGAGCATCCGTCCCTCGTGCCTGAACGGCACGATCACCCGGCTGCTCACGAAGAACCGGCGGAACCACCACTTTACCCCCTCGTACGCCAGTGCCAGCCGGTTGATCTTGATCCCCCCGGCCATGCTGCCCATTGCACCGCCGATGAATATCAGAAGCGAGATCACGGCAAGAGGGATTGCCGCCCAGACATGAATATCTGCGTTCTGCAGCCCGCAGGTGCAGAGGCCGGAAACGGAGACAAAGACACCTTCCCGGAGGGCAGTGAGGGGACTGAGTCCGTTGAAAATATACAGTTCAAGCGAGACGATGGCCGATCCCACGAGCGCGATCAAAAGGAGGAGACGTATGGTCTTGTCACGGAACATCGCATCCATCTTACCCCGGTACATCAGGAAATACAACTTGAACGGTATTGCGCCGGCAAGCATCACCGGTATTAAAAGGGCTTCGAGCAGGGGATTGTTGTAATAGGCAAGTCCCGCAGAATGCAGGGTAAATCCTCCTGTGGCGATGGCGACCATGACCAGGTTGAGTGCGTCCCAGAGCGGGATACCGGCAAGCATGACGAGGCCGGTAAAAAGACCGGTCAAAAAGATGTAAATCTTCCACATCTTCCAACCAGTGGACCTGAGATTTGGCATGAGATCCTCGGGTTTCCCCTCGGACCGGAAGATCTGGAAAAGCGTGACCTGGGTTTTCCTGCGCATGGAAATCCCAAACACAATAATTCCGATACCGCCGATCCACTGCATGAACGTCCGCCAGAACAGGAGCGTCATCGGTGCCTGGTCAAGCGACTGGATCATGGTAAAGCCGGTGCTCGTCCAGCCTGACATCGCTTCGAACACGCTGTCCGTGTACGACATGCCCATACCAAAGACAAATGGAAGAGCCCCGATAAAGGCGATCAAAAACCACGCGACTGCGACCGCGACGAGCGTTATCGATACAGGAGGTTCGAAGTCCCGGACCGGTACCCGGGTCAGCAGGTACCCTAACGCAAGAAACGCAAAGGGGGCGCTCGCCATGGGCAGCAGCAGATCCCATTCCTGGAAGATCACCAGCACCACAAAGGGGACAAGTGACACAAATCCGAGGAACCGGCAGATCCGTCCCACGTCATGTACGATCATTGCGAGGTGATCGAGCCGCTTCATCTGATCGAGAAGATGTTTGGCGCCCGGGTATTGTTATGGGTTGTGCTGTACGGCATTCCCGATCCTTGCCCTACACGCACGTATTTACTTTAATGCCGGCAAACCATCTGATCTGGTATGAATCGTGTCGACAAGGACCTCTACCCGTTCTTCATTGTACTGTTTCTCACGGTAGTTGCCCTCGTCATCTTCTGGCCGATCCTCGATATGGTCGTCCTGGGAGCTTCGCTTGCCGTCGTGCTGCTGCCGCTTCACCACCGTCTTTTACGGTATACACGCCCGGCCATCTCATCGGCGATTATCACCGGGAGCCTCTTTATCCTCCTTACCGGGGCGGTTTATATTTCCGTGATGATTCTCAAGGCAAACGGCGGGCTCACAAACCAGATATTTGCCACGATCGGTTCGTGGCTGGACAACCCCGCCACCCATCCGGGAGCCTTCGGTGTAACGATCAGTAAAGATACCCTCTCACTCTGGCTTGCGAAGGGAAACGCACTCTTTGTCAATTACTGGACAACGCTTGCGAATAATCTCCTGCTGATCGTTTTTAAGGGACTCGTCTTTTTTATCTCGTTCTTCCTGCTCCTCCTCAAAGGTACGGCAATCAGGGACCGGATATACCGACACCTGCCGCAGCCGGTCAGGAACTACTGGGACCAGCTCGCACCGGTGACCGTGGATACGCTCTATGTTATTTATATCGTCCAGTTTGCGATCGCAGCCCTGACTTTTTTTATTGCGATCCCGGTCTTTTACCTGCTCGGCTACGAAAATATCCTCTTTTATTCGTTTCTGGCCGCGCTCTGCGAGGCCGTACCCATTCTGGGATCCTCTGTTGCGTTCATCATTGTCGGTGCATATGCCCTTGCGCTGGGAGACCTGCGGGGGGTGCTCATCATGGTCATTCTGGGCTATGTTGTTGTCTCTGCGCTGCCGGAGATCTACGTACGCCCGGTGCTCGTGGGCCGGCGGGTGAAGATTCACCCGGTGATTATGTTTGTCGGGCTCATCGGCGGTATTCTCACGATGGGGCTTGCCGGTTTTGTCCTGGGACCGCTCATCATCGTGCTCCTTATGAGGAGCTACCGGATCTGGACTGATGACCGCAAGGGGGTTTTGGGAACACCTGAACAGGTATCTGCACGGGAAACCGGCCTGTAACCGGCCATTTTAAACGCCCCGTAGATTCCGGGGCGATCCGATGAATAAACCCGTAAAAGAGAAAACAATATACCTTATATGTCCCCACGGGTAAAGCAGGAATGCTCAGGGATTATTTTACCATGCCCGGGATCGTCAAATCGATGGGTCTCGTGTTCGGCGATATCGGGACGAGTCCCATCTATACGTTCACCGCCATCTTTTTTCTGATCCCCCCCACCCCCCAGAATGTCATGGGCATACTCTCCCTTATTTTCTGGACGCTCACGATCCTGGTCACGGTCCAGTACACCTTTCTTGCCATGCACCTGGGCAAGAAAGGGGAAGGCGGGACGATCGTGCTCAAGGAGATCCTGCTGCCGATGTTAAAATCCAGCAACCAGATCGCGTTTGTCTCCCTGTTATCCATCATTGGGATCTCGCTGTTTATCGGTGACGGCGTCATCACACCGGCGATCAGTATCCTTTCCGCAGTGGAGGGGGTCCTTTTGATCCCCGGTTTTGAGAATACCGCACAGATCATCCTGATGCTCGCAGCTGCTCTCATCGCCATCTGCCTTTTTGCTTTCCAGGCCCGGGGGACGGAAAAAGTGGCATGGGCGTTTGGGCCGGTCATGGTGATCTGGTTTGGCGTCCTGGCGCTCTCCGGCCTTATCGCTCTCTGCGGTGCGCCCCAGGTGGTCTTTGCCATAAATCCGTTATATGCGATCAACTATCTTGCGCACAACGGCCTTGCTGGATTCTTGATCCTTTCTTCCGTGATCCTATGCGCCACCGGGGGCGAGGCGCTCTACGCGGATATGGGGCATCTCGGGCGTGAGCCTATTGTGAAGGCCTGGTACCTTGTATTTATTGCCCTTGCGATCAACTACTTCGGGCAGGGTGCATTTCTGATCGCACATCCCGGTGCCCAGAACGTTCTCTTCGATATGATCTTCTCCGAGGCAAAACTCCTCTACATACCCTTCCTCCTCTTAAGCATCGCGGCAACGGTGATAGCATCGCAGGCCATGATCTCCGGGATCTTCTCCATCGTGTACCAGGGCATCACGACCCGCATCCTGCCGCTGTTGCGGATCGAGTACACCTCCCCCCAGCTCAGGTCCCAGATCTATATCGACAGCGTGAACTGGATGCTGCTCTTTGCCGTGCTGCTGGTTATTCTGGTCTTTAAGAGTTCCATCAACCTTACCCACGCGTACGGGCTTGCGGTCTGCGGGACGATGACGATCACCAGTGTCCTGATCATCTGGATCCTCGTCCTCCGGGGCGAAGTCCTCAAGAGCCTGATCGCAGGATTTGTTTTTATTGTGACCGGGTCATTCCTTATCTCAAATCTTCACAAGATCCCGCAGGGCGGCTACTGGTCGCTTCTGATCGCTGCTATCCCGCTTGCGATTATCCTTATCTACGTGAACGGCCAGCGGCGCCTCGCGAGCTCCTTAAAGCCGGTGCCACTCGATGAGTTCCTCCCGAAGTTCAATGCCCTCTACAAATCGGTGAACAGGATCTCTGGGTCCGCGCTGTACTTTGCCCGGGACTTCCGGCAGATCCCGCAGTACATCCCCCGCACGATGTTCACGAACAACATCGTGTACGAGGAGAACATCATCATCTCGATCATCCGCACGGAGCAGCCGTTCGGGGTGACGTGGGGCGTGACCCGGGAACTCACAAAGGGGCTCTCCATCTTTGAGATCTATCTCGGGTACATGGAGATTGTCGATATCTCGACCATCTTAAAAGACGCGGACATCGACGAGAAGACCATCTTTTACGGGATGGAGGATATCGTCACCAGCCACGCGGCCTGGAAGATCTTCGGCGCGATCAAGCACCTCACGCCGTCGGTCGTGCAGTTCTACCGGCTGCCGTCCGACAAGATCCACGGCGTCGTGACCCGGGTGGAGATGTAGGGTGCTGGCATTCCGATCATTTTTCACGAAATGCTCTTAATTGTGCCGGACAAATAGAGACGGTACGCGAGGGTAGTCAAGCCCGGTCAAAGGCGCCGGATTTAGGGTCCGGTCTCGCAGGAGTTCAAGGGTTCGAATCCCTTCCCTCGCATTTCGCCTGTGGGATATATGGTATTCCCAAAAAATGCCACTCTTCTAATCACGCTTTCATGATCTAGCTTACGGCATCATCACTTGCCGCGCGCTTGCTTATAAGAAGAAGTCTCTTGTTCATGCTTGCATTTTAAAAATTCTTGGAATTCAGGATCTAATGTGATCTGTTCAAACGTTTTCCATGTACATACCCAGTCCTTATCACGACTCTTCCTCATGTCACACTGTTTACAAGTAGATTCAATAAACCAACCAAAAATACTCTTTAAACTTAAACCTTCGACCGCACCATATTTTTTACACCATATTACTTTTGGGCCTAATGTTGGAAGACCAATATTTTGCCCCAGCATACTTGGGTAAAGATATGCCACTCGGAGATGTTCACAATATTTCAAATATTCTGACGGGTCGAGATCCTCCAAACCTAATCGAATTGCATCAGCGAATTGATCTTCTTTTGCATTATCTGATGTTGGGATAGTTATACCCTGTAATTCGAGACTTTGTATAGTGGCTTCTCGGACTTGTGCAAATGTAACCTCATCTATATTTGAAGGACTACGATTTCTGGGGTCTGACGGACTCTTTTTATTTTTTATATCGTCTAGTAACTGAGTATACGCAACGAGATTGTTTGTATATCCGAGTCTTGTCGAAATTTCAATTGCTTTTTGAATGAAAAATTCAGATTTCTCGTAATTACAAATCC
Source organism: Methanoregulaceae archaeon (assembly GCA_019695435.1). Classification (GTDB taxonomy): domain Archaea; phylum Halobacteriota; class Methanomicrobia; order Methanomicrobiales; family Methanospirillaceae; genus Methanoregula. The sequence goes on from JACTVF010000140.1 coordinate 5,130, forward strand.
AATAATAATATTGTGCCAATTTATAGTATCCAAATTGGATGGAGTTCTCATCTTTAATTAGAGAAAGTAATTTTTCAAAATTATCAATAAATGGCCTTCTATGTCCGGTTTCAATTTTAAGATAATCTTCGTCGGCCAAAACAAATTTTTGAACCTGATAAATTATGGTGTCCATTAATGTAACTGAAGAAAAGACTAATCCTTGAATATTGTTATGCTTTATCATATTTTCAAGATAAGATTGAATTTTTTTATTGATTACTTCCTGTAATTGATATAGATTAATTAGATCCATATCATAAAATAGGGAAAAATCACCCTTGTTCTTTTTAGAGATAGTTTTTGCAAAAAGGAGTTGACCAATTTTTGTGATGTTTTGAACTAATAAGATGTTGCAAATGGTAATTTTTAAAAAATCTACAAATTCGCTTTCACCAATTTTCTTCGATAATTCTATTCCCTCTGTTGAATATCTTATAATTTTTTTATGATTGTCGGGGAATAGTGGATTTAATTGAAGAATCAAGTTTATACTCGCACAAAATTTTAACAAGTCTTCATTTGGTGATAAATATGCCTCTTCTAAAAGCGCAATACCCCTTACTTCATTTCCAGTTTTTATCTCAGAAAATGCTACATTCAAGGTTTTAAATTTGTATTCTTGCAAATCCTTAATTCTCAAACTATCATATTCTGATGGGGGAATCCCTTCACCAAGGCCCATATTATAATAATTCAATTTCCGAATAATTCGTATTTTCACATCTTGAATCTCTTTTTTAAGCCGTTGGAGATCATCAAGTTTTTTTGTTAATTTTATTCTTTTACCAGCGTCTTCTCTCCATTTTGGATCATCGTGATCGAGGACATCCCAAACGTATGAATGAATTATCTCATAGAGTATCGTAGTACATTTTGAGTAATATTTTACAAGTACAACCGGAATACTATTTTCTAAAAAAAGATTAATGTCCGTGACAGATAAATCTTGAAAAAAGCCGTCTTCACAATTAGCATCAGTACTTTTTAGTTGAATATAAAAACTCAATCCAGTGACAAGTTGTTTATCTGGCTTTTCGGGGTTTATTTCAGTGACTCGTACATCATAATCAAAACCAAAATCGTTTGGTAAATCATTTAAAATCCAATCCGACAACAAAAGACTTATTTTTCCTTTAGATTCTTGTTCTAATATTTGTTGTCTCGTCCTCTGCTTTGGCATTAATGGATACCTATGGCACGGAAGTATTTATTTTCGGCTCTTGAAATACAAACATCTTTTTTTTTTCAGTTCATCGCTAACAACCGGCTAACCGCTTGGGTCTTGATGTTGATCTCGC
>JACTVF010000141.1 GCA_019695435.1 Methanoregulaceae archaeon
CACGGTGTTTCCAATATAGAAGTTCGTGTAGCTTGCCGGGTACCGTTCATCCCCGCTGATAACAGGAGCCGGCATCGGGATTTTTATAACCGTGAAGGGTTTGTTTTCCTGATCAGTCGCCCGGGTCAGGATCTCATAGTTCTCTTTGAGAGCCGCGTAATTCTCATCATCTGGGTCCTCTTCATAGGCACAGACAATAGTAGATGGCGAAACAAACCGTGCGATATCATCAACATGCCCATCTGTATCATCGCCAGTCACTCCCTGGTCCAGCCAGATGATCTTTACCGCACCGAGGTATTCTTTGAGATAGTCTTCGAGTTCATCCTGCGTGAGTTTCGGATTCCGGTTCGGGTTGAGAAGGCAGGCGCGGGTGGTCAGTACCGTGCCCCCGCCGTTGGTATCAATCGAGCCGCCTTCGATAATAATTCCCGGGCGGAAAACGGGCAGATCAAGCCACCGGTTCATATCCATGGGAACCTTCCCATCGGCGATCTGGTCTTCATATTTCCCGCCCCACGCGTTAAACTCCCAGCGGACCATCGCAGTTTTTTTCAGGGCCGGGTTCACCACGAATGTCGGGCCGTAATCACGGATCCATACATCGGAATAGGTAATAGTTCGTATCGTGACCCGGGACAGGTCAATACCTGTGCTTCTTAACCTCACCTTTACCATCCTGTTTATCATGGGGTTGGGGACAAAGAGCTCGACACGTTCCGAAGGCGTGACTGCGGTAATGAATCTGACATACCCCTCCTCAACCTCCTTGAGGTGCGGGAAGGTGTTTTTGTTATGCGGCCACGAGAGCCAGACCGCATCATGCGGCTCCCACTCTGCAGGCATGAAATAGCCCAGTTTCCTGGGGGTATCCCCTTTGCGGGGGATAGGTGCCGTCGCGTCGTGTTCCGGCACCCGTGAACAGACTGAACCGTACGTATCGGGTCTGCGGTTCCTGAAAAACCCCCACGAGTCCCTGATCGTTGTGTTCATCCTCAGATCGATACGGGCGGTGACGGTCTCTTCCTTATCGCCGGCATGGGCAAGTAGTTTTCCGAACGCATCGCAGACAAATGATCCCCCGAAGAACCGGATATCCCCTTCCTGCCCGACCCGGTTGACCGCAGCTATATGCACGCTGTTTGCGATGGCATGGCTGCGCTGGATCAACTCCCATGCCTCCTGCCAGTCTCCCTCTCCCGGCGGCTTCGTGCAGGGGTTCCCGATTGCTGTGGGGTAGAAGATTATCTCCGCACCGTCAAGGGCCACGCACCGGGCCGCCTCTGGGAACCACTGGTCATAGCAGATGAGGACAGCGATGCGCCCGTACCGGGTGGAATGCACTGCATAATGCTCTCCCGGATAGAAGTAACATTTTTCAAAGAATCCCGGATCCTGCGGGATATGGATCTTGTGGTAGGGTGCATGAAGGCTCCCGTCGGCATCGATCACCACCGCGGTATTGTAGAATCGTCCGGATGGGGATCGTTCAAAGATTGGGACGATGATGACTGCTGTGTACTGCCGGGCGAGCCGGGCAAATGCCTCTGTCGATTCACCGGGAACGCTCTCAGCAAACTGATCCGCATGAACCCCAATCTGCTGTGGGAAGTACCGGGTACGGAATAATTCAGGCAGGCAGATGATCTGTGCCCCGCTCCGTGCGGCAGTTTCGACTCGTGCAAGCGCCGTTTCGAGATTTTTATTCAAATCCGGTCCGATCACCATCTGGATGAGTGCGACCGTGAGAGTGGTATGATTCATGCGCGGATGCTCTTGCTCTAGAGGGTTATTTCTCCATAAATATCATGCTATCCAAAAAGATGACTGTTTCGTGGAATAGTGAGTTAAATGATATCCAGGCGTTGCGTAAAAAATGGAGTATCCTTCACGCACTACCCCCGGAGGGGGAGGTCACGCAGCGTTTTCCTGTAAAGGCAGGGTATCGTTCGGATTTTATGGGGTATCTCCATTATCCGCCTTCTGCGAGGCAGACTTTCTCTTCTCCAGCCACTCGGTAAATTGGCCCATGAGGGAGAGCACCGCCGGCATAATGAAGATCGCGCCGATGAGCGAGAAGCCGACGGCGATCAGGGTCGAGACACCAAAGTTACTTGTGATGGGGAAACTGGCGAGGCAGAGTGCGGAGAACCCGAAGAATGTGGCAAGCCCCGAGACTGTGATAGCGGTCCCGATCCTGTTCACGCTCTCCTGGATGGCGGCAATATGGTCATGCAGGCGCTCCTCCTCCTCGCTGTAGCGTTCCATCACGAGGATGGTATACTCGGCAGCCACCCCGATCGTCATGGAGCCGAGAGTTGCCGTCAGCGGAGAATACGAGATGCCCAGGATATACATCGCCACTGAGTTCCAGCCGACGACCAAAACGATCGGGATGAGCGGCGAGACTGCGTGGATGTGCCGGTACACGAGAGCAAGGAATACAAAGATCAGAGCAAAGCCGAGATAGGTCATCTCATCCTTGGAGGATGAAAGCCCACCGATGAGTGCGGTCATGATATCGAAGCTCCCCACGGGTTGGATGGTGATACCCGGGGGAGGCTGGAGGAATGCAATATCACTGACCATCTCTTTCTTGAGGTTCTCCTCCTGGGGGATCTGGAGGTTGATCATTCCAAAGTGCATAACGCCTCTCATTGATCCGCTGATGAACTGATCTCTCACACTGGAAGGTATCTTGTCAAGCACGGCATCCAGCTGGCTCTGGGTCTGGGGCATCACTCCGCCATTATAAGCGAGAACGTACGTGACGATACTGGTCGCTGAGGTCAGTTCCGAATGGGTGGCAAGTTCGTGATCCTGGAACTCCTTGAGCCATTGTATCGTATCGAGATCCGTGACCCTGCCACCCTGGACGTAGAAATCCGCGGTACTCGCAGAACCGAGGACATTTGTAACTTCATCCATCTGGATCTTGGCCGGCATGTCGCTGGGGACGAAATTGTTCTGGTTAGCTTCGATTGCAATGAGCGGATCGAGCTGGAACCCGATCACCGCGATGAGGACTGCAATAAGAAGAACCGGGACCGGGTTCTTGGCGATTTTGACCGAGGTGCTGGTGAGGAACTGGCCGTAGGACCATGAACTTTTCTTTGGTGCCGGGAGTGTATCGCAGGCATCCTCACCGACCGCGTAACAGACCTGCGGAGCCTGTTGTTTTGGTTTGTAGTGGATGATGTGCGCGACAGCCGGTATACCAACGAGTGAGATGCAGTAACAGCTCATGATCCCGATCATGGCCACAAGGCCGAACGATTGGATCATGGGAACCGTGGAGATAAACATGGCGCAAAAACCCAGGGAGGTGGCCAGCATCGCGTACATCACCGCAGGGCCGGTCCTAGTGATGGTCATGAACACGGCATCGTCAAGGGAGCCTTTCCGTGCCTCCTCGTCCAGCCGGGCGTGGAACTGGATCGCGTAATCGATCCCGAGGCCGATCATGACCGGGAACGCCCCCATCACCGCCATGTTCAGCTGAATGCCAGCCAGACCCATCAGGCCAAGGGCGGTGCTCAAACCCAGACCTACAAAAACGACCGGCAGGAACCGGTAACTGACATAGGAGAAGAGCAGGCCCATGACGATGACCATCAGGATCATGGCGGCACCGATCAGGACCCCCATCTGGGATCCCATCGCCGCTTTCATCTGGGCGGTGAATGCCGGACTGCCGGAGACCTCCACCGTCACGCCCGCTGGTGGCGAGGACCTGTCGACCAGGGACTGGATGTTATTGAGCGTGGCCGCTTCGGTGTCAGCCGATAGACCTTCAACCAGCGGGATCTGCACGAGCGTCATGACGTTTGAAGGATCTGCAACCTTCAGTGTCGCAGCGGGGATCTGCTGGACGAGAGCATCGATCTGCCCTTTTGACTGGGGCAGGACGCCATTATTCTCATTTTTAAGGATATCTACAATGCTTGATGCACTTGCAATATTCTGCTGCTGGCGGATGTCGCCTTCCAGCCGGTCCAGGTACGTAAGCACCTGAGGATTCAGCGGTTCGCTCGTCTTGACAATCAGGATAATGGAATCCGCATTGAACGTGTTGGTATAATATTTATTGGCAATACCATCCGGCGAATTCTTGTCCAGGTAAGTATCGTTGCCGGTCTGCATGGTGATCATCGTCATGCCAACAAGGGCAATGATAAAAACCACGCCGATAATACCGACCACCAGTTTGGGCCGGTGGTTTACAAACCGTGCGATTGAACTGAAGATCTGATCGATCATAGTGTCTCTCTTTTTGCGGATTTCCTGCGTGCTGGAAAAGGGGAGTGGTTACTGGGGTTTGAACCGCTTCGTGTAAATCAGGTAACCTGCAGCGGCAAGCACTATAAGTATGAGGGCGATAATCACAGGCAGCCCGAGCCGGTCCACAATACTCTTTGCCGGGACGACGTCAACGTCCACCTTGAGAGGATCAGAGGTGAACTGGTTATTGAGCGAATCGCGGTAGATAACCTCGGAATCCAGCCCGTACTCTTTTACCGTAGCGCCGGCATCGAGTGAGACGTCGAACGCAGCTTCGCGGATGTCACCGGGTGCCATCGTGCCTAAAAAGGCCGTATCGTCGTTGCTCGTGAACGGGTCCACGGCGCTGATCCGGGCCTGCGCGTTATATGCGGTCGTCCCGCCGGTATTCTGGTACTCGACCGCGATCACGGATTTATCCCCTGGTGAGATGGTGGTCATGATCGAAGTGACGTTGAAGTCCACTTTTTCGCCAACAGGGACCCCGATTGTCACGATCTGGGAATCAACATAGTCCCCTTCGGAATTCTTGTAGTAGACCAGCACGTCGAGTGGATAGGTCTTCTGTTGAGCATTGCTGGAAACCATGACCCGGAACGTACAGTTTACCACCGATCCGATCGGGTAGTCCCCGACATAGACGCTCCCCTCTGTCGGCGTGACCGGGCTCTGGCCGTTTTCCTGGATCTGGATTACTGCGTTCTGGCCCTCTTCATACCCGATATTCTTTACCATTAAAATGACATACCCCTCGTTCCCTACGTTCAGGTTCTCCGTGTCTACACGGGGAACTGCTATCTGCACTTCGGATTTTATCTTGATCGGGATGCTGATACTCTCGTTGATAGTCTTGTACTGATAATTGAGCGTCTCGCTGCCTTCCTGAGTTGCCTGGTACAGGTACGTGTAATTCAGAATGACCGGTATCTGGTAGATCCCCGCAGGGGCATCCTGATTGACCGTGATGTGGAACGTTGCGGTGGCACTGGTACTCGCCGGAAGATCTCCGACAATCTGGGGATCAGCTTTGACCACAAGGGGGGCGTCCCCCGCATCCAGCGTCGCGGTCAGCTGTTTTGCGGTGTTGGAGAGATCACTTGGGTCGATGATGCCGGACTCGACAATCATGAACTGGTTGAGCCCTGTGTTCTCGATTACTACCTGAAGGTTGACATCATCTCCCGGGGAAAACTCATTGGTCCCCGCGATGTGCGCATTCAGCTCGGGACTCCCGGCCATGTATTTTGTCCCGGCTATCGCCGGGGATATGGCAATTGCTACAAGAACGATCGATACGAGGCACAGAAGCCGCAATGTGTTGATGCGGCGCCCCGAAGAACCTCTGCCAGCCCCGGCAGCCATCCTCTTTGTGGGGAATATGTATCCACTCTTCTCACTCATGCAGATCCTCGAAAAGGTTGTACAAAGTTTAGTACAGGTTGAAATTCTTATCATATATATCCCGATCCCACATTACTATACATTGTCCTCTTATTCCTCCACGGCCCGCCGGAACTACCATAATTACCCTCTTTTTCTAGGGGTGCGTGATGTTTTTGTTAATATCTGAAATTTTGGTGACGGATCTCTCTAGTTCCCGAATACGACCTGTCAGTGCCTGTTCACGGAGGGCGAATGCCGTTACATCGGTCATCGTGATATAGGTGCTGACCGTCTCTCCGTGTCGCACCGAGTTGATATGCCCATATATGCACCGCTTTTCACCATCCTTGCAGAGTATCCAGCTCTGGAATGTGGCCGGAGGTCCTGTGCATGTCATGGATCTCTTTAAGAGATCCGTCATTTTCTGAAGTTCTTTTGGGGTTATGAGATCACGTGTGTTCATCGTGCGCAGTTCTTCCATGGAATACCCGCTGATTTCCGATAGACGCCTGTTGGAATAAACAAACCGCTCATTCTCGATGATCATCAGGCCATCCTGAATGTTCTCCGCCATCATCCTGAATCGCTGCTCGCTTTCAAAAAGTGCCGCATCTTTTAATTCAAGTACGGTAACATCAGTCATGATGACAAACTGGTACAGAATGTTTTCATGCTGAAGACTGGTGATCCGAGAATACACACGCCGGTATACGCCGTCTTTTCTCCGGAGGCGGGCCTGGAAGTTAAAAAGGCCTTGGTGAGGGCTATTACGGAGTTC